>NZ_JBQXFD010000002.1:0-235265 GCF_052615555.1 Micrococcus sp. EWR3.9.1 | reverse complement strand
GTTGGCACCGGCCCGAGTCAACAACGTCATGCCCTCCTACACCTAGGCTGCGGGGCCCAGCGGGCCGCGGGGGCGCGCCGTGGACGCCACGGCGCTCCCGCACCGGATCAGCGCGCCCCGTCCGGGGCCGCCGCGTCGTCGGCGGGGGCCAGGCGCAGCGAGATCGAGTTGATGCAGTAGCGCAGGTCCGTGGGGGTGTCATAGCCCTCGCCCGCGAAGACGTGACCCATGTGGGAGCCGCACGCCGCGCACCGCACCTCGATCCGCTCCATGCCCAGGGTGGTGTCCTTCAGGTACTCCACCCGGTCCTCCGCGAGCGGCGCGAAGAACGAGGGCCAGCCGCAGTGCGCGTCGAACTTCTCGTCCGAGCGGAACAGCTCGGACCCGCACGCCCGGCACGCGTACACGCCCTTCACGTGCGAGTCCCAGTACTCGCCCGTGAAGGGCCGCTCCGTGCCGGCCCGGCGCAGCACCTGGAACTCCTCGGGCGTGAGCCGTCGGGCCCACTCCTCGTCCGTCAGGCGGGTGCCGCCCGGGGCGGCCAGGGTCTGCTCGGGTGCGGGGGCGTCCCGCGCGGGGTCGGGGGTGGGGCCGTCATGGGGGGTGTGGGGAGTCTCGGTCATGCCCGGTGCAACGGTCCGGAGCGCCGTCGTGTTCCCGACCGGCGCCGCATTGGCGGGCGCGCCCGCCCGTGGAGGACAATGGCGCGCATGGCCGCACGACCCCGCCGTCCCCGTCCCCGCCCCGCCGACCTGCCGCCCGCCCTGGCCGCCGCCGTCACCGTGGCATCCCGGCGGGCCGGGAGTCGCGAGTCCCGCGTCCGCCGAGCGGGCCGCCTGGTCCGCCGCGGAGTCACCGGATCGGTGCGCGGCGGCGTGGCCGTGGCCTCCCCGGTGGCCCGCTGGGCCCCGCCCGTGCTCAGCGTCGCCGCGGCCTCCGCCTTCGTGCTGGCCGGGGCGAGCTCGGCGCTCGCGGGCGTGTTCGCCCGCACCGTGGTGACCCCCGTGCGCCGCCACGCCGAGTCCACGCCGATCCTCGCCGTCGTCGACACGCCCGCCGGGCAGGACGTGATCCTGCAGGCCGACGAGTACACCACCGTGCCCGGCCAGTACTCCCTCACGTTCGACGACGGCGCCGGATGCGCCCGGATCGGGGAGATCACCTCCTTCGACCCCCGGGACGGCACGGTGCAGCGCGCGGTCGAGGAGGTCTTCTCCGGCGATCTGACGACGGCGACCCGGGGCCGGTTCACCGGCTTCGTCTACCCGACCCCCGCCGACGCCGGGCTCGACGCCGAGGACGTGCAGGTGCCGGTGCCCGGCGGCCACGCCCGCGCATGGCGCATCGCGCCGGGCCCCAGCGAGGACGGCGAACCCCGTCCCGCGGAGGGGCTGTGGGCGGTGATGGTCCACGGCCGCGGCGCGCGCCGCAACGAGGGCATCCGCGCCGTGCCGACCGCCCGCCGCCTGGGCATGACGTCGCTGCTGATCTCCTACCGCAACGACGGGGACGCCCCGGACGCGGCCGACGCCCGCTACGGGCTCGGCACCACCGAATGGGAGGACGTCGAGGCGGCCATCCGCTACGCCCTCGACCACGGCGCCCGGGACGTCGTCCTCTTCGGCTGGTCCATGGGCGGGGCCGTGGTGCTACAGACCGTGGACCGCTCCCCGCTGGCCACGCACGTGCGCGGCGTGGTCCTGACGGGCCCCGTCGTGGACTGGGTGGACGTGCTGCGCCACCAGGCCCGGCTCAACCGGATCCCCGAAGCCGTGGGCCTGCTCGGCCAGTGGCTGCTGGCCAACCGGGCCGGCCGGTTCATCACGGGCCTGGCCGCCCCCGTGGACCTCAAGGCCCTGGACTGGGTGACCCGCGCCGACCACGTGCGCGTGCCCACGCTGATCCTGCACTCCGAGGACGATGAGTACGTGCCCGTCGGCCCCTCGCAGGACCTGGCCGAGCGCAACCCGGACCTCGTGCGGTTCGTCCGCTTCCACCAGGCCCGCCACACCCGCGAGCAGAACGTGGACCCGCGCAAGTGGGACACCACCGTGCGCGGCTGGCTGCGCGCCGTGCTCAGCGCCCCCCGCCCCGGCGGCCGGGGGCGCTGACCGCGCTCAGGCCGCGGCGTCCGCCAGCCCCCGACGGCGCAGCAGCGGCTCGAGCTCGGCGTCCCGGCCACGGAACGCGCGGTAGGACTCCAGCAGGTCACGCGTGTCGCCCCGCGAGAGCAGCTCGTCCGCGAACCGGCGGCCGTTCTCCCGCGTCATCCCGCCGTGCTCGCGGAACCACTCCACGGCGTCCGCGTCCAGCACCTCGGCCCACACGTAGGAGTAGTACCCGGCCGCGTAGCCGCCGCCGAAGATGTGCTTGAAGTAGCCGGTGCCGTAGCGCGGCGGCACCAGGTCCGGGTCGATGCCCGCCTCGGTCAGCACCCGGCGCTCGAACGCGGCCGGGTCGGCCGTGGCGGCGTGCACCGTCTCCTCCGTCAGCGAGTGCCAGGCCCAGTCCACGAGCGCTGCGCCCAGGTACTCGACCGTGCGGTGCCCCTCGCCCCACAGGTCCGCAGCCTCGAGCCGCTCCAGCGTCCCCGCCGGCAGCGGCTCGCCCGACTCCACGTGCCGCGCGTACGCGGCCAGCAGGGACGGCTCGCGCAGCCACACCTCGTTGACCTGCGACGGGAACTCGACGACGTCGCGCGGCACGTTCGTCCCGGTGAGCGAGGCGTACTCGCCCCGGGCCAGCAGCCCATGCAGGGCGTGGCCGAACTCGTGGAACAGCGTCGTGGCCTCATCCAACGACAGCAGGGCCGGACGCCCCGCCGCCGGGGCCGGCACGTTCATCGTGGTGAACACCACCGGGCGCTCGCCCAGGGCGTCCGCCATGTCCCGCACCGTGTGCATCCAGGCACCGCCGGACTTGGTCGGCCGCGCGAACAGGTCCGCGACGAACAGACCCACCCCGGCACCGTCCTCACCCGTCACCTCGAACACCCGGATCCCGGGGCGGTACAGGTGCCGCGCCAGCTCCGGGCGCTCGGCGAATGTGAGCCCGTACAGCGCCGTCGCCGCCGCGAACACGCCCTCGGTCAGCACCCGGTCCAGCTCGAAGTACGGGCGCAGGGCGTCCGCGTCCACCGCGAACTCCTCCCGCGCGTACGCCGCGGACAGCGCCGGCCAGTCCCACGGGGCCACCTCGGCGTCCGTCCGGCCCGCGTGCGCCGCCGCCGTCGCCGCGTCCGCCCGCGCATTGGCCATCGCCCGCGGCGCCATCGCGGCCAGCAGCTCCTCCACGGCCGCCGTCGACGGCGCCGCCCGGTCCTTCAGCGCCTGCTCGGCCCAGCTCTGCGCCCCCAGCAGCCGCGCCTTGCGCAGCCGCAGCCGCACCATCGCCATCGCCGTCGTCAGCGTCTCGTGCTCCCCGGACCCGCCCCGGCCCGTCGACGCCTCGAACACCTCGCGCCGCATCCCCTCGTCCTGCAGGGACGCCAGCCACGGCTGCGACGTGAACAGGGACAGCGTCAGCAGCCACGGGCCCGCCGCCGCGTCCCCGTCCCCGTGCCCCGCCTCGGCGGCCGCCCCCGCCGCCGCGGCCAGGTCGTCCTCGCTCAGACCGGCCAGGCGCTCGCGGTCCGTGACGAGCACGGCGCGGGCGGCGGTGTCCGCGACGAGGCGGCGCGTGTAGGCGGCCGAGAGGGACGCCAGCTCCGTGTTGATCCCGCGCAGCTCCTCGCGCGCGGCCTCGTCTAGGTCCGCCCCCGCCAGGGAGAGGCGCAGGCGCAGCGTCTCCAGCAGGCGGGCGTCCTCGCCCGTGAGGCCGCCGTCGTCGATCGAAGCGGCGCGCGCCGCCAGCCGCGGGTCCAGCAGGATCGCGTCCTCGTGGGCCGCGAGCTCGGGGGAGAGCTCCTCGGCCAGGGCCTGCCGCGCATCCGTGCCGTCCGAGCCGACGAGCGTGAAGAACATCGCGGCGGAGCCGCGCAGCAGCTGGCCGGACAGCTCGAGCGCACGGACGGTGTTCTCGAAGGTCGGCGCCGTGGCCGCCCCGAGGATCTGGTCGACCTCGGCGCGCTGGGCCGCCATCCCCGCGCGCACGGCCTCGGCCAGCTGCGCGTCGGAGACGGCGGAGAAGTCGGGCAGCCCGTAGGGCAGGTCGGAGGGGGTCGCCAGCGGGTGGTCGGCGGGCAGGACGGAGGGCGCGGAGGTGTGGGTCATGGGCGCGAGTGTAGTCAGCCGTGATCCGCGCCACCCCACCGGGCGTCGCTAGACTGGGCGGTCGAGCCAGCAGACGAGATCCAGACCTGAGGAGGCGTGATGGCAGGACATTCCAAGTGGGCGACCACCAAGCACAAGAAGGCCGTCATCGACGCGCGGCGCGCCAAGGCGTTCGCGAAGTACATCAAGAACATCGAGGTCGCGGCACGTGCCGGCGGACCCGACGTCGCCGGCAACCCCGCCCTCGACCTGGCCGTGTCCAAGGCCAAGAAGGCCTCGGTGCCCAACGACAACATCGACCGCGCCGTCAAGCGCGGCGCCGGCCTCACCGGCGAGGTCATCGACTACGCCGAGATCATGTACGAGGTCCGCGGCCCCCAGGGCTCGGCGCTGCTGGTCGAGTGCCTGACCGACAACAAGAACCGCGCCGCCGCGGACGTGCGCGCGGCCGTCACCCGCAACGGCGGCACCATGGCCGACTCCGGCTCCGTCTCCTTCCTCTTCGAGCGCAAGGGCCTCGTGCGCCTGCCCGCCGAGGGCAACACCGAGGACGGCCTGCTCGAGGCCGTGCTCGAGGGCGGCGCCGACGCCGAGGAGGTCGTCGTCTCCGGCGACTCCTTCGAGATCCTCTCGGACCCCTCCGACCTGCAGTCCGTGGCCAAGGCCCTCGACGAGGCGGGCGTGGAGTACGAGTCCGACGAGCTCGAGTTCGTCCCCACCATGAAGGTGGACCTGGACGCGTCGGGCGCCCGCACCTTTCTCAAGCTGGCCGATGCCCTCGAGGACCTCGACGACGTCCAGAACGTCTTCTCGAACGTGGACATCGCCCCCGAGGTCCTCGCCGAGCTCGACGAGGACTGATCGCGCTGAGCGCGCGCCGGCCCGCCGACGTCGTCCGGATCCTCGGGGTGGACCCGGGGCTCACCCGCTGCGGGATCGCCGTGGTGGACGTGGACGCGCGACGGCGGGCCGCGCTCGTCCACGTCGAGGTCACGGGCACCCCCCCCACCGCCCCCCTGGACCAGCGCCTCCTGCGCATCGACGAGGCCGTCTCCGCGGTCCTCGCCGCGCACCGGCCCGATCGCGCCGCCGTCGAGCGCATGTTCGCGAACACGAACACGCCGACCGTGCTGGGCACGGCCCAGGCCGCGGGCGTGGCGATCGCCGCGGCCGCGCGCGCCGGCGTCCCCGTGGGCCTGCACACCCCCTCCGAGGTCAAGGCCGCCGTCACCGGACACGGCGATGCGGGCAAGGAGCAGGTCACCACGATGGTCACCCGGATCCTCCGCCTCGACGCCCCGCCGCGCCCGGCCGACGCGGCCGACGCCCTCGCCTTGGCCATCGCCCACGGCTGGCGCGGCACCGCCCTCGGCGCGGCCGCCGGCCAGACCGGCCTCGACACCGCGGACCTCGCCTCCCGGGCGGGGCGCTCGCAGTTCGCCGCCAAGGCGCCCGCGCGCGCCCGCCCGCGGGGCCAGCTCACCGCCGCGCAGCGGGCCTGGCTCGACGCCGAGCGCTCGGCGGGCGGCGGGCGTCGCCGGTAAGCCGCTGCCGGGCCGGCGTTCGATGATATGTTCGAATCCGCGCCGACCGGCGTCCGTCCGTCCCGACAGGAGGGCCCCTCATGATCGCCTCGCTCAGCGGCACCGTCGAGCACGTGGCCCTCGACCGGGCGGTCATCGCCGTCGGCGGCCTGGGTGTGCAATTCTCCGCCACCCCGCAGACGCTGTCCACCCTGCACGAGGGCCGGCCGGGGGCGGTGCAGACCCACCTCGTGGTCAAGGAGGACGCCCTGACCCTCTACGGCTTCGCGGACCGCGACGAGCGCGAGGTGTTCGAGGTGCTCATCACGGCCAACGGCGTGGGTCCCCGCCTCGCCCTGGCGATCCTCTCCGTCCACCACCCCGAGACCGTGCGCCGGGCGGTCACCGAGGAGGACGAGAAGACCCTCACCCGCGTGCCCGGCATCGGACCGAAGATGGCGCGCAAGATCATCGTCGAGCTCTCCGGCCGCCTCGCACCCACCGGGGAGCCGGTGCCCGAGGCGGAGGCCGAGGCGAGCGCCGAGTCGGCCGTCGAGACGGTCTGGCACGCCGACGTCGTGCAGGCGATGGCCGGCCTGGGCTGGTCCGAGAAGGAGGCGCTCAAGGCCGTCGAGGCCACCGTGGCGGCCCGCCCGGAGCTGGACGAGGGCCGCGACGTCGCCGCGCTGCTGCGTGCCACCCTGCGCGACGTCGGCATGGCCGGCTCTGTGCGAGGCGGGCGATGAGCGCGGAGTCCTCGCCGCTGTCCGCGGCGGCCGTCGACCCGGAGGAGCGTCGGCTCGAGGCCGCGCTGCGCCCCAAGCACCTGGACGAGTTCGTGGGCCAGATGCGCGTGCGCGAGCAGCTGGACCTCATGCTCGCCTCCGCCCGGCTGCGCGACCGCGCCGCGGACCACGTCCTGCTCTCCGGTCCGCCCGGGCTCGGCAAGACCACGCTGGCGATGATCGTGGCCGCGGAGATGAACGCCCCCCTGCGGCTGTCCTCCGGCCCTGCGATCCAGCATGCGGGCGACCTCGCGGCCATCCTGTCCTCGCTCACCGAGGGCGAGGTGCTCTTCCTCGACGAGATCCACCGGATGTCCCGCCCGGCCGAGGAGATGCTCTACATGGCCATGGAGGACTTCCGGGTGGACATCGTGGTGGGCAAGGGCGCCGGCGCCACCTCGATCCCGCTCGAGCTGCCGCCCTTCACGCTCGTCGGCGCCACCACGCGGGCCGGCCTCCTGCCGGGGCCGCTGCGCGACCGCTTCGGCTTCACGGGCCATCTGGACTTCTACACCGAGGTGGAGCTCGAGCGCGTCCTGCGCCGCTCCGCCCTGCTGCTGGACATGCGGCTGGCCACGGAGGGGTACCGGCAGATCGCCCGGCGCTCGCGCGGCACCCCGCGCATCGCCAACCGCTTGCTGCGCCGCGTGCGGGACTGGGCGCTCGTGAAGGGGCTGGCCGAGGTCGGCGCGCACGACGCCGCCGCCGCCCTGGACATGTACGAGGTCGACGGGCGCGGCCTGGACCGGCTCGACCGGTCCGTGCTCACGGCCCTGTGCACCACGTTCGGCGGCGGGCCCGTGGGGCTCAGCACGCTGGCCACCGCCGTGGGGGAGGAGGCCGAGACCGTGGAGACCGTGGCCGAGCCCTTCCTCATCCGCGAGGGCATGGTGGCGCGGACCCCCCGTGGCCGCGTCGCGCTGCCGGGGGCCTGGGAGCACCTGGGCCTCGCCGCTCCGGAGGCCACGCCGGGGCCGTGACGCCCAGGGCGGGCCCCTACACTGGACAGGCCCGCCCACCCCGAGCATCAGGAGTCCCCCATGCCCGTCGCCACCGCCGCGACCCTGCCCGTGATCGCCCAGCAGGCCCAGGGGGGTGGCGGCAGCCTGCTCATGCTCATCGCCTTCGCCCTGCTCGCGGTGATGCTCTTCCTCTCCTTCCGCAAGGGCAAGAAGATGCAGCAGCAGCAGGCGCAGATGCGCAGCACCCTCGCCCCAGGCGTCGAGGTCATGACGGGCGCCGGCATCTTCGGCACCGTCGTGGCCGTGGACACCGAGGGCCAGCGGGTGACGCTGGAGACCGCCCCGGGCACCCGCATGGACGTGCACCTGCAGGGCGTCACCACCGTCGTGGAGCCGGAGACGGCCGCCGCGCCCACCACGGACCCGTCGCGTCTGGATGACGCCCCCGGCACCGAGTACCGCGCCGACGACGCCGACGACCCGCGTCCGCGCCGCGACGACCTGGCCTGAGGCCCACCCACCCCTGCACACGCGGCCCCGCCTGGCGGGGCCGCTCGAATGTGACGGAAGCACCTGAGCAATGGCGAAGAGAACACCCACCGGCTCCGCCGGGCGCACCCTGGCCTGGCTGGCCGCCCTCCTCGTGGTCCTGGCCGCGATCCTCGGCGGGGGCGTGGCCTCCGGCGCGGCCTCCTGGGCTCCCAAGCTCGCCCTCGACCTCGAGGGCGGCACGCAGATGGTGCTGGCCCCCCAGACCTCGACGGGCGAGTCCGTCACCCCCGAGCAGCTGGACCAGGCCGTGGAGATCATCCGCCAGCGTGTGGACGGCTCCGGCGTGGCCGAGGCGGAGGTCGCCACGCAGGGCTCCCAGAACGTGGTCGTCTCCCTGCCCGGGGTCCCGGACGAGGAGACCCGCCGCCTGATCCAGGCGTCCGCGGACATGCAGTTCCGCCCCGTGCTGCAGTCCGGCCCGGGGGAGGCCACCCCCGAGGACCAGCGCCTGCCAGAAGACCAGCTGCCGAAGCCCGACGGGGAGCCGGCGGACGCCTACGACCCGAACTGGGTCACCCCGGCCCTGCTGGCCGAGTTCCAGGCCACGGACTGCACCGCCCCGCGGGACCCGGCCGCGCCCCCGCCGCCGTCCGACCGGGCGATCGTCGCCTGCCAGCCCTCCGAGGAGCTCGCCGACGGCGCCGTCACGCCGGCCCAGAAGTACATCCTGGGCCCCGTGGTCATCCCGGGCACCCAGATCAAGGGCGCGTCCAACGGCATGGCCCAGGCCCAGGGCGGCGTCTCCACCAACCAGTGGGTCGTCAACATCGAGTTCGACGAGGAGGGCACCAAGGCCTTCACGGAGGTCACCCAGAAGCTCACCCCGTACCCCGAGGGCGACCCGCGCAAGCAGTTCGCGATCCTGCTGGACGGGGACGTGATCTCCGCGCCGCAGTCCAACGTGGTCATCACCAACGGCAGCGCGCAGATCAGCGGCCCCACCCTGAACGAGCAGACGACGGCGCAGTTGGCCGAGCAGCTCAACTACGGCTCCCTGCCGATCTCCTTCTCGATCGAGTCCGAGCAGCAGATCTCCGCCACGCTCGGCCGGGACCAGCTCTTCTGGGGCCTGATCGCCGGCCTGATCGGCCTCGGCCTCGTGGCCGTGTACCAGTTCTTCCAGTATCGGGCCCTGGGCCTGCTGACCTTCGCCTCGATCATCGTGGCGGGCGTGCTGACGTGGCTGACCATCGCGATCCTGGGCTGGACGGACAACTACCGCCTGTCCCTCGCGGGCATCGCCGGGCTCATCGTGGCGATCGGTCTGACGGCGGACTCGTTCATCGTCTACTTCGAACGCATCAAGGACGAGCTGCGCGCGGGCCACACCGTGCCCGTCGCCGTGCACGAGGGCTGGAAGCGCGCCCGGCGGACGATCACCGCGTCCAAGGCCGTGAACCTGCTGGCCGCCGTCGTGCTGTACTTCGTGGCCGTCGGCAACGTGCGCGGCTTCGCGTTCACCCTCGGCCTCACCGCGATCGCCGACCTGATCGTGGTGTTCATGTTCACCCACCCGCTCATGGTGCTGTTGGCCCAGACCCGCTTCGTGGGCGAGGGACACCCGATGTCCGGACTGGACCCGTCGCTGTTGGGCGGGCCGTCCCTGTACCAGGGCGCCGGGCGCTTCCGCGAGCCCGCCCACGCCCCCCGCACCGGGCTCCCGGCGGAGGCCTCCGACGAGCCGGCCGACGCCGACGACGCGGCGGCCGCCGACGCCCCGCGCCCGCTCGCCGCGACGGGCGCCCCCCGCGCGGGCTCGTCCGCCCGGGGCGGCCGCCGCTCGCGCACCGCGCCGCCCATGACGATCGCCGAGCGACGCCGCGCCGAGCGACGCCGCCAGGAGGAGGACCAGTGAACCGCTTCGCCGACTGGGGCAACGCCCTCTACTCGGGCCGCATCTCCTACCCGTTCATCCAGCGCTGGCGGCGGTGGTTCGCCCTCGCCGCCCTGCTGCTCGTCCTCGCCGGCGGCCTGACCGCCCTCCGCGGTGGCTTCAACCTCGGCATCGAGTTCCGGGGCGGCTCCGAATTCACCGTCTCGCAGACGGCCTCCACCGACGTGGCCGCGGGCGAGCGCGCCGTGACCGACGTGCTGGCCGACGGCCACGCCACCGTCACGAACGTCGCCCCGGGCACCGTGCGCGTCCAGACCGAGCAGCTCGACGACGCCCAGACCCGAGCCGTGGCCGCGAACCTGCAGGAGGCCTACGGCGTCGGCCAGGACCAGGTGACCTCGACCTTCGTGGGGCCGACCTGGGGCGCCGCGGTGTCGCAGCAGGCCCTGATCGGCCTGGTGATCTTCGTGGTGCTCGTGACCCTGTTCATGGCCGTGTACTTCCGCACCTGGAAGATGTCCCTGGCCGCCGTGCTCGGCATGCTCTACGTGGTCGCGCTGACCGCCGGCATCTACGGCGCCACCGGCTTCGAGATCACGCCGTCGGCCATCATCGGCTTCCTCACGATCCTGTCGTACGCGCTCTACGACACCGTGGTGGTCTTCGACAAGATCCGCGAGAACACGATCGGGGCCGAGGAGGACCCGGAGCGCTCCTTCGTCGAGAACGTGAACCTCGCGGTGAACCAGACGCTCGTCCGGTCCATCACGACCTCCGTCGTCGGCATCCTGCCGGTCGGCTCGATCCTGTTCATCGGCGCGGGGCTGCTCGGTGCCGGCACGCTGCGGGACATCGCGCTCGCGCTGTTCGTGGGCATCATCGTGGGCACCCTGTCCACCCTGTTCCTCCAGGCGCCGCTGTACGCCCTGCTGCGCCGCAACGACCCGGACGTGCGCGACCACGACGCCCGGGCCGCGGCCCGCGCCGCCCGGGAGCGTGCCTCAGAGGCGGTCACCGATCCCGACGTCGCCCCCTGGGACGACGGCGCGCGACTCTGACGGAGCCGCTGCGGCTCCGGTGCACCTGCCACCGGGCCCGGCGGTCTTTCTGGGGCGGGGCGGGACGGGCGCGGGTAGACTCGCCGATCATCCCGGCCGGAGCGGTCGGGGCCGCACGAGTCAGGAGGCGTGGCCCATGAGCGAGCAGGACCCCACTCCCGTCCCGGTCCGGCCCCGCGGCCGGATCGCACGCCTGACCGGCCGGCACGCCACCGAGTACTCGCCCCTGCTCGAGCCGCTGATGCGCACGGTGCGGCAGCGAGCCACCAAGACCGAGCTGGCCGACATCGTCCGCGCCTTCGAGGTCGCCCGCGCGGCACACGAGGGGCAGATGCGGCGCTCCGGGGACCCGTACATCACCCACCCCGTCGCGGTCGCCACGATCCTCGCCGAGATCGGCGTGACCGGCCCGACCCTCCTGGCGGCCCTGCTGCACGACACCGTCGAGGACACGGACTACTCCCTGGAGCGCCTGCGCGCCGACTTCGGCTCCGACGTCGCCCTCCTCGTGGACGGCGTGACCAAGCTGGACAAGGTGACCTACGGCGCCGCGGCGCAGGCCGAGACCGTGCGCAAGATGGTCATCGCGATGGCCCAGGACGTGAACGTCCTGCTCATCAAGCTCGCCGACCGGCTGCACAACGCGCGGACGTGGCGGTACGTCTCCCCGGAGTCCAGCGCGCGCAAGGCCCAGGAGACCCTGGACATCTACGCCCCGCTGGCCCACCGGCTCGGCATGAACACCGTCAAGTGGGAGCTCGAGGACCTCTCCTTCGCCGCCCTCAAGCCCAAGATGTACGCGGAGATCGTGCGCCTCGTGGGGGAGCGGAACCCGGAGCGGGAGAAGCACATCGCGGCGCTGCGCACCGTGATCGAGGATCATCTGCGCGAGCACCGGATCCGGGCGACCGTCACCGGACGGCCGAAGCACTACTACTCGATCTACCAGAAGATGGTGACGCGCGGGAAGGACTTCGACGACATCCACGACCTGACGGGCATCCGGGTGCTCGTGGACTCCGTGCGTGACTGCTACGCCGTGCTCGGCGCGATCCACGCCCGCTGGAACCCGGTCCCGGGTCGGTTCAAGGACTACATCGCGGTCCCGAAGCTGAACATGTACCGCTCCCTGCACACCACGGTGATGGTGCCGGGCGGCAAGCCGGTGGAGATCCAGATCCGCACGCAGGAGATGCACCGCCAGGCCGAGTACGGCGTCGCCGCGCACTGGCGGTACAAGGCCCAGGCCGCCGGCCAGGCGCCGGTGCAGGCCACGCCGGCCTGGCTGCGCTCGGTGATGGACTGGCAGGCGGACACCCGGGACCCGGACGAGTTCCTCGCCTCGCTGCGCACCCAGATCGGGGCGGACGAGGTGTACGTCTTCACGCCGAAGGGGGAGATCCGCACCCTGCCCGCCGGCTCCACGCCCGTGGACTTCGCCTACGCCATCCACACCGACGTCGGCCACCGCACCATCGGTGCCCGGGTCAACGGCAAGCTCGTCCCGCTGTCCACGCCGCTGAGCCACGGCGACACCGTGGAGGTCTTCACCTCGCGCGCCGAGGACGCGGGCCCGAGCCGGGACTGGCTGGGCTTCGTGGTCTCGCCACGGGCCCGGTCCAAGATCCGTCACCACTTCGCCACGCAGCGCCGCGGCGAGCAGGCCGACCGGGGACGCGAGTCGCTGACCCGTCAGCTGCGCAAGGCCGGCATGACCGTGCAGCACGTGCTCGGCGGCGAGGAGCTGGTGCAGCTGGCCACGGATCTCGGCTACGCGGACCTCGACGGGCTGTTCGTGGCCCTCGGCGACGGTCACGTGTCCGCGCAGTCCGTGCAGGAACGCGTCGCGGAGCGCCTCGCTCCGCCGACGCCGACGCAGGCCGAGCCGGAGGGCGAACTGACCGTCGGCGAGGTGGACCTGCAGGAGCTGGTCCCGGCTCAGGCGCGGCGCGCCCCCGCGCGGGCCACCAACGACGCCGGCGTGCTCGTGGACGGCGACGGCGGTGTCATGGCCAAGCTGGCCCGGTGCTGCAACCCGGTGCCGCCGGATGCCATCGACGGGTTCGTCACCCGCGGCTCCGGGGTCTCCGTGCACCGGGTCGACTGTCCGAACCTGGCGACCCTGCTCGCGCAGGAGCCGGAGCGCCACACCCCGGTCAGCTGGGCGCCGTCGAGGGACACCGTCTACCTGGTCGAGATCCAGATCGAGGCGCTGGACCGCAAGTCGCTGCTCTCCGACGTCACACGGGTCCTCTCCGAGAACCACGTGAACATCCTCTCGGCCTCCGTGAACACCACCCGCGACCGCGTGGCGATGAGCCGGTTCGTCTTCGAGATGGGCGACCCCCGGTTCCTCGGCCACGTGATCGACGCGGTGCGCCGCATCGACGGCGTGTTCGACGTGCACCGCACCTGAGCCTCCCGGCCTCAGTCGGGGACGTCCAGCGCCGTCAGCAGCGCGCCCAGCCGGCGCCGGGCCGCCACGACGCCGGCGCGGCGGGTCCGGCGGGCCAGCCGCTCCCGCAGCCCGGCGGCGCCGTGGGCGCCGATCACGGCAGCCGCGCGCCGCGCCGCATCCGGGTCGGCGCTGAGCAGCAGGTCTTCGACCGTCCGGGCGGGCGTGGTGACCCGCACGGGGCCGAAGCGGAGCACGTCCTGTTCGGCGGGGGCGACGCCCGTGGCATCGGCTGCGACGTCCGACTGCGTGAGCGTCCAGGGCAGCTGGCCCCCGCCGGCGGGGCGCCGGTGGAAGTGCGGCACGGCCGCGTGCAGCCGCCCGGGCGCCGCGCCGCCGGCCAGGATCCAGGCCGCCGACGGGCCGATCGCGGTCCAGCCGGCGGCCAGGAGCGGGCCGCCGAGGGTCCACAGGGCAGCGGCCCGGACCGCGGGATCGTCCGCCGCGTCCGGCCGCGCCCACACTCCGGGCAGCAGCGGTCGCACGGCGCCCCGCGCGCCGAGCGCCTGCAGCTCCGGCTCCGTGAAGGGGTCGCCCGCCAGCATGAGCGCCCCGGCCGGGGCGGTCTCCTCGATCGTCACGGTCGTCATGCCCGGAGCCTGCCAGAGACAAGGACGCCCCCGCGGCCGCCTGTGGACAGACGGGCCGCGGGGGCGTGCTCGAGACGGGTGGGGCTCAGCGGAGCTCGGAGGCCGAGGCCTCGAGGGCCTGCTTCCACTTCAGGCGCGCGTCGAGCGCCTCCTGAGCCTTCTTGACGGCGCGCTGGTCGCCCTGGGCCTGGGCCCGGGCGAGATCCGCCTCGAGCCCGGCGATGGTCTCCTCGAGCTGCGTGAGGGCGGAGTTCGTGCGGGCCTTGGTCTCCGGATCGGTGCGGCGCCAGTGCTCGTTCTCCGCCTGCTTGAGGGCGTCCTCGAGCCTGCGGAAGCCCTCCTCCATGCGACGGACGTCCCCGCGGGGCACGCGGCCGGCATCCTCCCACCGCCCGCGCAGCTCGTTGAGCGCGCGCCGCCCGGCCTTGACGTCCGTGAAGGGGAGCAGCTTCTGGCCGTCGGCGAGGATCTGCTCCTTCACCTTCAGGTTGGCCCCGTACTCGCGGTCGATCTCCTGGTTCGCGGCCTTGCGGGCGGCGAAGAAGACGTCCTGGGCGGCGCGGAAGCGGGCCCAGAGGGCGTCGTCCTCCTTGCGGGAGGCCCGGGGGGCGCGCTTCCACTCGTCCATCAGGTCGCGGTACTTGCCGGCGGTCACGCCCCAGTCGGTGGACGTGGACAGCTCCTCGGCGCGGGCGATGAGGCGCTCCTTGACCTGCTTGGCCTCGGCCGAGGCGGCGTCCAGCCGGGAGAAGTGGGCGCGGCGGGTCTTGTCGAACGTGGTGCGGGCGCCGCGGAAGCGCTTCCACAGGTCGTCCTCGACCGACTTGGCCAGACGCGGACCGGCCTTCTGGGCGGCCTTCCACTGCTCGAACAGCTCCGTCATGCGCTTGGACGCGGTCTTCCAGGGCATCCGCTCGGCCGGGGTCTGGGCGAAGGTCTCGGCCTCGGCGACGATGGCCTCGCGGGTGGCCAGCTGCTCGGCCTGGGCGGCCTGCCGGGCCTCCTGTTCCGCGGCGCGGTAGTCGCCCAGGAGGGTCTCCAGGGCCGCCAGGCGGGTGCGGAGGGCGTCCATGTCGCCGACCATGTGGCGCTCGTTCACCGCGGTCGTCATCTGACCCAGCGCGCGGCCCAGCTCACCCGAGGGGGCGCCGGCGGCGATGCGCTGCTCGAACAGGGCCATCTGGGCGCGCACGTCGTCGTACTTGCGCACGAAGTACGCCAGCGCGTCCTCGGTGCTCGCGTCCGGCACCTGGCCGACCGCGTGCTCCTCCTGCCCGTCCAGCAGCGTGACGTGGCCGTCCTCGCTCACCCGGGCGAACCTGGCGGCCTCCTCCACCGGGGTGGGCGGCACGGTCGGGGCCACGACGGGGGCCGGGGCGACGGACGCGGCGGCGGGCGTCGCGGGGCGCACGGCGGCCGGGCTGGCCTTCTTCATCGCGGCCGGGGAGGGCACGGCGGGCGTCTCGGCGGGCTGGGAGGAATCACCGTGCGCCGGGGCGTCGGGGACGATCTCGGGGACGGGCCGGGCCTCGGCGGGCACGGTCGTATCGGCGGCCTCGGCCGACGCGGGGGTGGACTCGGTGGCGGGGGACTGCTGGTCGTCGGGCTGCATGTGATTGGTCACCGCTGGAACTCTCCCTGACTGCGCCGGCACGCAGTCGTCGAGGGATGCGGCCGGTCGGGATGGACACGAACAGGGCCAGCGTACCGGGCCGGACAGCGCCCGCGCCTAGAATGGGCCGGTGCGCCGGCGGGGGACCGTCGCGCGTCCCCGCCGTCGTCGTCTCGAAGGATCGCCATGTCCCGCAAGGCCTCCCTGTCCGGTTTCCACGAGTGGCTGCCCGCCGAGCGGCTCGTGGAGCAGCACGTGCTCGACACGCTGCGGCGGACCTTCGAGCTGCACGGGTTCGCCGGCATCGAGACCCGTGCCGTGGAGACCCTGGGCCAGCTGCTGCGCAAGGGCGAGGTGGACAAGGAGGTCTACGCGGTCTCGCGCCTGGCCGAGGACGAGGAGGTCGCCGCGGGCCTGCGCGATCCCAAGGACCCGGCCGACCCCAAGCGCCTGGCCCTGCACTTCGACCTCACCGTGCCGTTCGCCCGCTACGTCGTGGAGAACGCCGGCCACCTCGCCTTCCCCTTCCGTCGCTACCAGATGCAGAAGGTCTGGCGCGGGGAACGCCCTCAGGAGGGCCGCGCCCGCGAGTTCACCCAGGCGGACATCGACGTCGTCGGCGACGGCGCCCTCTCGCCCCGGTACGACGCCGACGTCGCACTGGTGATGGCCGAGGCGCTCGGCGCCCTGCCGATCGGCGACTTCCTCATCCGCGTGAACAACCGCAAGCTCGCCGAGGGCTTCTACCGGGGCATCGGCCTGGAGGACACCGCCGGCGTGCTGCGCAGCATCGACAAGCTGGAGAAGGTCGGCCCGGAGGAGGTCGCGCGGCTGCTCCAGGAGGAGGTCGGCGCGAGCCCCGAGCAGGCTGCGCAGGCGCTGGCCCTGGCGGACATCCGCACGTCGGACACCTCGTTCGTCGAGCGGGTCCGCGCCCTGGGGGTGACCCACGAGCTGCTCGAGGAGGGGCTGACCGAGCTGGCCGACGTCGTCGCCACCCTGCACCGCCGCGCCCCCGGGCGCGCCGTGGCGGACCTGTCCATCGCGCGCGGCCTGGACTACTACACGGGCACCGTCTACGAGACCGTCCTGGTGGGCCACGAGCAGCTCGGCTCGATCTGCTCGGGCGGCCGCTACGACGCGCTCGCGTCCAAGGGGAACCGCGTGTTCCCCGGTGTCGGACTGTCCATCGGCGTGACGCGGCTGGTGATGCGCATGCTGTCCCAGCAGATGGCCGTGGCCTCCCGCTCCGTGCCGACCGCGGTGTACGTGGCGCTGACGGCGGACGAGGACTGGTCCGAGGCCCAGGACGTCGCGGCCCTGCTGCGGGAGCGCGGCATCCCCGCGGAGGTCGCGGTGTCCGCGGAGAAGTTCGGCAAGCAGATCAAGTATGCGGACCGCCGCGGCATCCCGTTCGTCTGGTTCATGGGTCGGGACGACGCCGGCGCGCGGGTCCACGAGGTGAAGGACATCCGCTCCGGCGAGCAGCACGCCGCGGACCCGGCCGACTGGACCCCGCCGGCCGAGGACCTGCTGCCGCAGGTCGCCCGCGCGCAGGACTGAGCGGACGCGGCCGCTATGCCGGCCCCGGTGTGCGGCGGCGGTGGGTGTCTGCGCGTCGGGTCACCGGCCCCGGCGCCCGGCCCGCACGAACGCGCGCCCGCCCACCCCGATCAGGAACACGCCCGCCATCGCGGCCACGGACATCGGCGGCAGGCTGAGGGCGAGCAGCAGGCACAGGGCCAGGCCCAGGACGTTGACGGCGCGGGGCACGCGCAGCGGGCGCAGCGGGCGCGGCCGGGCCGGGCGGCGGCCGTCGTCGTCCCCGCGCAGGGTCAGGGCGGACAGGTTCGCCACCGCGTAGTAGACGAGCACGCCGAACGAGCTGAAGCCCACCACGGTGAGGATGTCCGTGGTGAGCAGGAGCAGGATCACGGCCGCGGCCAACGTCAGCTGAGCCGTCCACGGCGTGCCGGTCCCCGCATGGACCCGTGCCAGGGGGCGGGGCAGGTCGGACTCGCGGGCCATGGCCAGGGCGGTGCGGGAGATGCCCGTCAGCAGGTTGAGCATGGCCCCGGCCGCGGCGAGGGCGGCGCCGGCCACCGCCACCCAGCCCCAGCCGGAGCCCAGGGCGGTCTCGAGCAGGTCGCGCACGGGCGCCGGGGACCGGGCCAGCCCGGAGGTCCCGAGGCCCGAGATCAGCGCCGTGGCGAGCAGCAAGTACAGCGCCACGGTCACGGCGAGGGCGATCAGGATGGCGCGCGGGATCGTGCGTGCGGGGTCGATGACCTCCTCACCCATGGTGGCCACGCGCGCGTAGCCGGCGAACGCGAAGAACAGGACGCCCGCGCCCATGAGCACGCCCTGCACGGGGGAGTCGACGCCGAGCGCCGCGGCCGAGCCCCCGGGGGCCTCGCGCGCCAGGCCTGCGCCGATGGCCAACACGAGCACGGCGAGCACGGGCACGAGGATCGCCAACGTCGCCTGCGCGGTCCGCGTCACGCCCGCCATCGCCACCCCGGTGAGCACGACGACGGCGGCCACGCCCGTCCACCGGGCCGCGGCGGCGTCGTCGGGGAAGAGGTACAGGCCGAGGGTGGCCGCCATCGCGGCCACCGACGCGGTCTTGCCCGTGACGAAGCCCCAGCCGGCGACGAAGCCGGCCCACGGGTGCAGCTGCCGCCGGCCGTAGACGTAGGCGCCGCCGGACTCGGGGTGGACGGTGGCCAGCTGCGCCGTGGACAGGGCGTTGCACAGGGCCGCGACGGCCGCGACCGCCAGGGCCCCGTACAGCAGGCCGGGGTGGCCGCCGGTGAGCGCGGCCGCCAGGCCGATCGCGGTGAACACGCCCGCGCCGATCATCGAGCCGAGGCCGATCGCGACGGCGTGGAGCAGGGTCAGGCGGCGCTGCAGGGCGGTGGTCATGACGGGGTCCTCCTGGGCTGGGGCAACGCGGACGGGGCACTAGACTGACGGGAACGGCGCGCGCCCGCCCCGCAGGCGTATCACACGGCGTCGACCATCACATGAACCCCGCACATCGTCCGGCGACCGGACGGAGAGGACCCTCGTGCTGCGCACCCACTCCCTCGGCGAGCTCAACGCCTCGCTCATCGGCCAGACCGTCACCGTCACCGGCTGGGTGGCGCGGCGGCGCGACCACGGCGGCGTGGCCTTCGTGGACCTGCGCGACGCCTCGGGCTTCGCCCAGGTCGTGGTGCGGGACGAGGCGGACTTCGACCCGCTGCGCAACGAGTGGGTCCTGCAGGTCACCGGCACGGTCGAGCGCCGCCCCGAGGGCAATGAGAACCCGAACCTGCCCTCCGGTGAGATCGAGCTGATCGCGGAGACCGTGACGGTGCTCAACACCGCCGCCGCGCTGCCGTTCCAGGTGGACGAGCACGTGGAGGTCGGCGAGGAGGCCCGGCTGCGCCACCGCTACCTCGACCTGCGCCGCCCGCAGCCCTCGCGCATCATGCGCCTGCGCTCCGAGGTCAACCGCACGGCACGCGAGCTGCTGCACGGCGAGGGCTTCGTGGAGGTCGAGACCCCGACACTCACGCGCTCGACGCCGGAGGGCGCCCGCGACTTCCTCGTCCCGGCCCGCCTGGCTCCCGGCTCCTGGTACGCCCTGCCGCAGTCGCCGCAGCTGTTCAAGCAGCTACTGCAGGTGGGCGGGATCGAGAAGTACTACCAGATCGCCCGCTGCTACCGCGACGAGGACTTCCGCGCCGACCGTCAGCCCGAGTTCACCCAGCTGGACATCGAGGCCTCCTTCGTGGAGCAGGACGACGTGATCGCCCTCGGCGAGAAGATCGTCAAGGCCCTGTGGGCCCTCGTGGGCGTGGACGTGCCGACGCCGATCCGCCGCATGACCTACGCCGAGGCGATGGAGAAGTACGGCTCGGACAAGCCGGACCTGCGCTTCGGCCTCGAGCTGACGGACCTGACCGAGTACTTCAAGGACACCCCGTTCCGCGTGTTCCAGAACGAGTACGTGGGCGCCGTCGTGATGCCGGGCGGCGCCTCCCAGGCCCGCCGCACCCTCGACGCGTGGCAGGAGTGGGCCAAGCAGCGCGGCGCCAAGGGCCTGGCCTACGTGCTCATCCAGGAGGACGGCGAACTGACCGGCCCGGTGTCCAAGAACATCTCCGAGGAGGAGAAGGCCGGGCTGGCCGCCGCCGTGGGCGCGAACCCGGGCGACTGCGTGTTCTTCGCCGCCGGCAAGCCGAAGGAGTCCCGCGCGCTGCTGGGTGCGGCCCGCGTGGAGATCGGCCGTCGCTGCGGGCTGTTCACCGACGCCGGTGACGGCGTGGCCGCGAAGGACGCCGACTGGGCGTTCGTGTGGGTCGTGGACGCGCCGATGTTCGAGCCGGCGGCCGACGCCGTGGCCTCGGGCGACGTCGCCGTGGGTGCGGGCGCCTGGACCGCCGTGCACCACGCGTTCACCTCGCCCAAGCCGGAGTTCGCGGACACCTTCGACACCGACCCGGGCGCGGCCCTGGCGTATGCGTACGACATCGTGTGCAACGGCAACGAGATCGGCGGCGGTTCCATCCGCATCCACCGTCAGGACGTGCAGGAGCGCGTGTTCGAGGTCATGGGCTTGTCCCCGGAGGAGGCGAACGAGAAGTTCGGCTTCCTGCTCGAGGGCTTCAAGTACGGCGCCCCGCCGCACGGCGGCATCGCGTTCGGCTGGGACCGCGTGGTCGCCCTGCTGGCCGGCACCGACTCGATCCGCGAGGTCATCGCGTTCCCGAAGACCGGCGGCGGCTTCGACCCGCTGACGGCCGCACCGGCGCCCATCACCGCCCAGCAGCGCAAGGAGGCCGGCGTCGACGCGCAGCCGGAGCCGAAGCAGGCCGAGGCCGAGCCGGAGGCCTGATCCGGGTCCGCGGCGGGCCCGCCTCAGCCGCGCCGCGGACCGGCCAGCTCGTCCGAGTCCACGATCAGCGTGAACGGCCCGGAGTTGGTGAGGGAGACGTCCATCTTCGCGCCGAACACCCCGCGCTCCACGCGCACGCCGGCGGCCTCGAGCTCGGCCGTGAACCGCTCGTAGAGCGGCTCGGCCTGGTTGCCCTTCGCCGCGCGCGTCCAGGACGGCCGCCGGCCCTTCCGCACGTCGCCGTACAGCGTGAACTGGCTGACGACGAGCGCCGGGGCACCGGCGTCGGTGAGGGACCGCTCGCCGTCGAGCATGCGGAGCCCGGCCACCTTGCGGGCCACCTGGACGGCCTCGGCCTCGGTGTCGTCGACGGTCACGCCGAGCAGGATCACCAGCCCCTCGCCCTCGAAGGAGCCGACGACTTTGCCGTCGACGGTCACGGACGCGGAACGGGCGCGTTGCAGAACGGCTCTCATGCAGCCATTCTGCAACGCGCCCGGAACCGGTCCGCGTCAGCGGATCACTGACGACGGGTCGGATTCACCTCGTACACGGTGGTCGAGCCGGAGACCTCGTTGGCGACGATCAGCAGGGCGGTGCCGGAGGGGGACTCGTCGGCCGGCACGAAGGTCAGGCCCTCGGCGCCCATGTCACCCAGGCCGGCCGTGGCGTCGTCGCCCGCGGCATCCCAGTCACGGTCGTTGACGTAGTCCACGTAGGTGGCGTTCCGCGGGTCGGTGATGTCGAAGACCACCACGCCGCCGATGCGCTCGAGGCCCACGAACGCGTAGGTGCGGCCCTGGATCGTGCCCACCACCACGGACTCGGGCTCGGGGCCCTTGTCATCCGAACGGGAGTCCCCGGACGGGGTCTCGTCGTTGTTCGCGTTGAACGCGTGCTCCGGCAGCTCGCCGGCGGCCACGAGCCGGGCGATCTGCTCCTCGATCATGCCGGCGGAGTCGAACAGGCGGGTGCCGTCCGCGGTGTAGATGGAGAAGGACCGGCCGCCCAGTGTGGTCAGGGAGGAGTGGCACTCGCGCTCAGAGTCGTAGCCGAGGTCGGTGAGCACCTTCAGGCGGCCCAGGGCATCCTTCTTCTGCAGGGCCTTGGCCCCCGGGAACTCGGCGGCGCACAGGTCCAGGTCGCTGACGCGCTCGGAGTCGTTGAAGTCGCCCCACTCCCGCCCGTCACCCTCGTTGGCGGTGACGACCAGGTTCTGACCGCGCCAGCGGTACGTGTCGATGCCGTCGGGCATGGGCAGGCCGTCGACCGGCCAGTGGCCCAGCTCGATGCCGCCGTCCTTGTCCGAGGCGTCCAGCACGCCCTCGGTGGACCAATCGGTGGGCGTCAGCGCCCAGAGGTCCTCCAGCGTGGCGGACTTCAGGTCCACGACGGCGACGGCGTTGGCCTCCTGCACGGACACGTAGGCGGTGCGTCCGGTCGGGTCGACGGTGACGTACTCCGGCTCGAGGTTGCGAGCCACCCGACCGGCGGGCTCGTGACCGGCGGGCACCGCCATATCGGGGCCGGAGACGCGCACGCCGGCGGGCAGGGCGGTGCCGGCGTCGTAGGCGCGGAAGTCCACGGTGCGCACCGCGTCCTGGGTCAGGCGGGAGAACTGCCGGGCGTTCTTCGGTACGGAGACCACGGAGATCGTGCCCTCCGGGTCGACGGAGAAGTCGTCGGCCGGTTCGCCCTCGTTGGCGACCACCACGTACGCCCCGTTCGGGGAGAAGGCCAGCGAGTCCGGCAGGGCACCCACCCGCACGCCGCCGAGGTAGCGCAGGGTGGTGGTGTCGAAGAACACGACCCAGCCGTGGTCGGTCTTCTCGGCGGCCTCCACGGCGACGGCCATCACGCCGCCGGAGACGGCCACGGAGTTCACCGTGGCGCCCTTGTCCGTGACGGAGCCGTCCGCGGTGCGCAGGCCCTCGGCGGAGAGGGTCCGCTCGGCCACGGGGGCGGCGTCGGCGCCCAGGCGCATGACGTCGACGGCGCCGCGCTGCGCATTCACCACGAACAGGCGGCCGGAGACCGCGTCGAAGGCCGGGATCTCGGCGGCGGACTCGCCGAACACGCCGGTCTCGTGGGTGCCGGCGCGGGTGAGCTCGATGCTCTTGCCGGACGGGTTGGCGGCGATGGCGGCGCGCTGGGCCGTGGCCGAGTGCGGGGCGGGCGCGCTGAGGGAGGCCGGGGCGAGGAAGGCCGTGGACAGGGTCGCGGCGGTGACGGCCGTGGCGAGGCGTGCGAGGCGAGGCATGGATGCTCCAGTCAGGGCAGGGAGGCGGAGGACGGGGTCACCCCATCGCACGGATGTGAACGGTCCGTGACGTCCCGGCCAGCGCGCGGTGTCCCGCGGGTGTCGACGCCCCGGACGCCCCGCGTGCCGTCCGCCGAGGTCAGTCCTCGCTCGGCAGCCCCGCGAGCACCCGCACCGTCGTGAGGTTCCGGGCCGTGCCGCGCACCCCGAGCGCCCGGTCGAGGCGGGCCGGAGTGAGCGGGGAGTCGGCGACCCCCGCGGCGCAGCGCATCCACAGCAGCCGTCCCTCCAGGGCCGTGCGATCCGGCCCCGCGGGTCGGTCGTCCCCGTGGTCGAGCGCGGCCAGGGCGGCGGCCGCCTCGGGTGCGGGGTCGTCCTCGAGCACGGTGAGCTGCGTGCGTTTCGGCTCGCCGCCGGCCCAGGGGAGCGCGTCGTGCAGCTCCAGGGCGCGCCGGAGCGTGCCCACGTCCACGAGGACCACGGGGACGTCGAGGCCGCCCTCCTCACGCGCCCGTCGCGCGAACCCCTGCCGCACGCCCTCCGCGGCTGCGTCGGAGGACGCCCGGAACAGGACGTTGCCGCTGGCCAGGTGGGTGGTGACCGCCTCCCCGCCGGCGGCCTGGGCCCAGCGGATCAGCGTGTCCTTGCCGACACGGTTGCTCCGCCCCACGTTGATCCCGCGCAGCAGCAGGACGTGGGTGTGGTCGGTGCGCGGGGCGGCGGGGCTCATGCGGCCATGATGCCACCCACGCCCCCGCGGGCCGAGGACTACCCTGGACCCGATGGACGACCTCTTCAGCGCCGCCCACAACGGGGCCGACGACGACGGCCCGGCCGGCACCGTGGCCGCCCCGCACCCCGGCGCACCGCTGGCCGTGCGCATGCGCCCGCGCACGCTGGATGACGTGCTGGGCCAGCGGCACCTCATGCGGCCGGGCTCCCCGCTGCGCAAGCTCGCCGAGCCCGATCCGGACTCCGCCGCGGGACCGAGCTCGGTCATCCTCTACGGGCCTCCGGGCATCGGCAAGACGACGCTGGCCCACGTGATCGCCCGCGCCCCCGGGCGCACGTTCACGGAGCTGTCCGCGATCACGGCCGGTGTGAAGGACGTGCGGCAGGTGATGGAGCAGGCCCAGCGCGAACGGGACCTCTACGGGCGCACCACCGTCCTGTTCCTCGATGAGATCCACCGCTTCTCCAAGGCGCAGCAGGACGCGCTGCTGCCGGGCGTCGAGAACCGCTGGGTCGTGCTGGTGGCCGCGACCACGGAGAACCCGTCCTTCTCCGTGATCGCACCCCTGCTCTCCCGGTCGCTGCTGCTCACGCTGCGTCCCCTCACGGACGACGACATCGTCGGGCTGCTGGACCGTGCCGTGACCCAGGAGCGCGGGCTCAACGGCGCCGTGGTGCTCCAGGACGACGCGCGGGACTACCTGGTGCGGATGGCCGGCGGCGACGCGAGGCGGGCGCTCACGGTGCTGGAGGCCGCGGCCGGCGTCGCCCTGGACAAGGCGCGCGAGGCCGGCCGGGCGGGGGAGGGCGCCGTCGCGGTCACGGACGAGGACGCCGCGCAGGCGATGGACCACCACGTCCAGCGCTACGACAAGGACGGCGACCAGCACTACGACGTGATCAGTGCCTTCATCAAGTCCATCCGCGGCTCGGACGTGGACGCGTCGATGCACTACCTCGCCCGGATGCTGGAGGCGGGGGAGGACCCCCGGTTCATCGCCCGGCGGCTGATCATCTCCGCGTCCGAGGACGTGGGCATGGCCGACCCGACCGCGCTGCAGACCGCCGTGGCCGCCGCCCAGGCCGTGCAGCTGATCGGCATGCCGGAGGGACGCATCATCCTGGCGCAGGCCGTGACGCATCTGGCCACCGCGCCGAAGTCCAACGCGAGCTACACCGCCGTGAACGAGGCGATCGCGGACGTGCGGGCCGGCCACACGGGCGCGGTGCCGGCGCACCTGCGGGACGCGCACTACCCCGGCGCGGCGGCCCTCGGCCACGGCCAGGGCTACGTCTACAGCCACGACGAGCCGCACGCCGTCGCCCGTCAGCAGTACGCGCCGGACCCCCTGGTCGGGAGGGACTATTACCGGCCCAAGCCCATCGGACACGAGAAGCGGCTCACCGAGCAGGTGGCCGCGCTGCGCCGGATCATCCGCGGCGACTGAGCGCGCGCCGGGCCCGAGGGCGGACGCCTCGGGCGGCCGCGCGGAATAAAGACCCCGGATCACCGGTTGTCCAGGGATGAGCGGGGCGGTCGACGTCGGCCCGCCGACTCCTCGCCCGCTCGCGCCCCCATGCACCACCGACGCACAGAAGGAACAGAAGGAGCCGCCCCCATGACCCAGTCCACTCCGCAGCAGTCCACCCCCCAGCACACCGCCGCGCAGCAGCCGGCCCCGTACGGCCGCCCCGGCGCCGGCGGCCCCGCCCTCCCGCAGGCCGACTACCGCATCCTGCGCTCCGTCCCGGCCTACGCCGAGGCCCAGGCCCTCGTGGACCAGCTCTCCGACGCCGGGTTCCCCGTGGAGCGCGTGCGCATCGTGGGCACCGGGCTGCGCTCCGTGGAGCAGGTCCTGGGCCGGATGACCACCGGCAAGGCCGCCGTCCGCGGCGGGCTGCAGGGCCTGTGGTTCGGCCTCCTGCTCGGCCTGCTCTTCTCGATCTTCGCCCCCGGCTTCGGGTTCCTCTGGATCCTGCTGATCTCCCTGGGCCTGGGCGCCCTGTGGGGGGCGGTCTTCGGGGCGATCGGCCACGCGGCCACCGGCGGCAGGCGCGACTTCACGTCCCTGCAGACCATGGAGGCCGAGTCGTACGACGTGCTGGTCGAGGCCTCCCACCTGGACCAGGCCGGTCAGCTCCTCGGCGCGGACCCCGGCACCGCGGCCACGCCGCGCGCCTGAGCCCCGGCCCGCCCCGTCGTCGTCGCTCTGGTAAGGTGGACCGGTCTGGCAGGCGCTGCGCCCCGGACGCATCCCCCTCGCTCGGATCCCCGCGGACGCCCGCGTGCCCGGGCGAGGGACGCGCAGCGCATCAGTGGATGACGGGCGGCGGCACGCCCCTCAGCTCTCCTCAGGATCGCGGGGAGGCCAGGTTCGAGGCCCCTTGACCCGTGCGCCCCGGCGCCCGGACGAGACCTCGAGACAAACCCGAACCGTGCCGCACGTCAAGGAAAGGCAGGTCCACCATGAGTGGCAACCTTCGCACCCGCCGCACCGTGCGGCACTCCCGCGCCCTGGGCATCGCGCTGACTCCCAAGGCCGAGAAGTACATGGAGCGTCGTCCGTACGGCCCCGGCCAGCACGGCCGTGCCCGCCGCAAGCAGGACTCGGACTACGCGGTGCGCCTCAAGGAGAAGCAGCGTCTGCGCGCCCAGTACAACATCCGCGAGGCCCAGATGCGCCGCTACTTCGAGGAGGCCAAGCGCACCGCCGGCCTGACCGGTGAGAACCTGGTCGAGCTCCTCGAGCAGCGCCTCGACGCCCTCGTGCTGCGTGCCGGCTTCGCCCGCACCATCCAGCAGGCCCGTCAGCTCGTCGTGCACCGCCACATCATGGTGGACGGCAAGCGCGTGGACGTCCCCTCGTTCCGCGTGAAGGAGGGCCAGATGATCCACGTGCACGAGCGCTCGGAGAAGATGGTCCCCTTCCAGCTGGCCGCCGCCGGCGCCCACCAGCAGGTCCTGCCCGCCACCCCGGGCTACCTGACCGTGGAGATCGACAAGCTGCGCGCCACCCTCACCCGTCGCCCGAAGCGCTCCGAGGTCCCCGTGACCTGCGAGGAGCAGCTCGTGGTCGAGTACTACGCGCGCTGATCCGCCGCGGCCGGGTCCGTCCCGGACGACGGCGCCCCGCGCGTCCCGCAGGCCCGGTCACCTCTCGGAGGTGACCGGGCCTGCGGCGTCCCCCGGGCCCGCCGCCGGGGATCGGCGCCGCGCCCGGTAAGGTGGGGCCGGAATCCCTGCCGTCCGAAGGAGGCCCCCGCCATGCTCCGCTCGCTGCTGCTCGTCGGCGCCGGCGCCGCATCCGGCTGGTTCGCACACCGCGCCCTCGGCGACCGTGCCCACCCGGCCACCGACGCGACCGACGCGCCGACGTCTGACCCTGGCTCCGCGGGGGGGCGCGCGGGGTTCTCCGCCCGCCTGGACCCGGAGCGTCTGGCCCGCCAGGCCGGTGAGGCCGCCGCCGACGCCGCGGCGGCCGCCCTGCAGGACGGTGCCCGGCGCCTGGCCGAGCGCGTCCGCGCCGAGGCCCCCTGGGCCGCGCCCTACCTGCCCCACACGGGGCCGATCATCTCCGGGGAGACCGTGGAGCCGCCGTCGCACGGCGCCGCCCGCCCCCAGACCACCACCACGCAGAAGGACACCCCCGCATGAAGTCCCAGGAGATCGCCCGCCGCTGGACCGCCTTCTTCGAGTCCAGGGGGCACCGCGTGGTGCCGTCGGCGTCGCTCGTCTCGCCGGATCCGTCGCTGCTGTTCACGGTGGCCGGCATGGTCCCGTTCATCCCGTACTTCCTGGGGGAGCAGACCCCGCCGAGCCCGCGCGTCGTCTCGGTGCAGAAGTGCATCCGCACCGCGGACATCGAGGAGGTCGGCAAGACCGTCCGCCACGGCACCTTCTTCCAGATGTGCGGCAACTTCTCCTTCGGCGACTACTTCAAGGAGACGGCCATCCCGATGGCCTGGGAGCTGCTGACGTCCTCGGTCGAGGACGGCGGCTTCGGCCTGGACCCCGAGCGCCTCTGGGTCACCGTGTACCGCGAGGACGACGAGGCCGAGCGCATCTGGCGCGAGGACGTGGGCGTCCGTCCAGAGCGCATCCAGCGCATGGGCAAGGAGGACAACTACTGGCACACCGGCCAGCCCGGCCCGGGCGGCCCCTGCTCGGAGATCTTCTACGACCGCGGCCCCGCGTACGGCGTCGACGGCGGCCCGGCCGCGGACGACACCCGCTACATCGAGATCTGGAACCTCGTGTTCATGCAGTACCGCCTCTCCGCGGTGCGCTCGAAGGACGACTTCGACGTCGCCGGCGAGCTCGAGCACAAGAACATCGACACCGGTCTCGGCCTCGAGCGGCTCGCCATGATCCTCCAGGGTGTGGAGAACATGTACGAGACGGACCAGGTCCGCCCCGTGCTCGACCGCGCCGCGCAGCTGGCCGGTCGCTCCTACACCTCCACCGAGGACCCGGCCGACCCGCACTACGACGACGACGTCCGCCTGCGCATGGTGGCCGACCACGTGCGCTCGGCCCTGATGCTGATCAGCGACGGCGTGCGTCCCGGCAACGAGGGCCGCGGCTACGTGCTGCGCCGCCTCATCCGCCGCGTCGTCCGCGCCCTGCGCCTGATGGGCGTCACCGAGCCCGTGTTCCCCGAGCTGCTGCCGGTCTCCCGGGACGCGATGAAGGGCACCTACCCGGTCGTCGCGGACGAGTTCGAGCGCATCGCCCGGATCGCCTACGCCGAGGAGAAGGCGTTCCTGCGGACCATCGCCGCGGGCACGGCCCGCCTCGACGCCGCGGTGGGCCAGGCCCGCTCGGCGGGCGGCGGCATCGCCGGCCCGGACGCGTTCGAGCTGCACGACACCTACGGCTTCCCGATCGAGCTGACGCTGGAGATCGCGGAGGAGGCCGGCGTCGCCGTGGACGAGGCCGGGTTCCGCGCCCTCATGGCCGAGCAGCGCGACCGCGCCCGCGCGGACGCCAAGGCCAAGAAGGCCGGCCACACGGACACGGCCGTGTACCAGCGCCTGCGCGCCGAAGGCCAGACCCACTTCACCGGCTACACCGAGCACACCACCGAGTCGGTGGTGCGCGGCCTGCTGCAGAACGGCGAGGAGGTCCCGTCCGCGGGCGCCGGCACGGAGCTCGAGCTCGTCCTAGACGCCACGCCGTTCTACGCGGAGTCCGGCGGCCAGGCCGCGGACACCGGCCTGATCACCGGCGACGGCTTCCGCCTCGAGGTGCTCGACGTGCAGGCCCCCGTGAAGGGGCTGTCCGTGCACAGGGTCAAGGTCCTCGACGGCGAGGTCGCCGCCGGCGCGCAGGCCCTCGGCGCGATCGACCTGCAGCGCCGCCTTGACGGCGAGAAGGCCCACTCCGGCACCCACCTGGTGCACGCCGCGCTGCACCAGATCCTCGGCCCCGAGGCCACCCAGTCCGGCTCCTTCAACAAGGAGGGCTACCTGCGCTTCGACTTCCGCTGGGCCGAGTCGCTCTCGGCCGGGGCCCGCTCCGAGGTCGAGGACGTGGTGAACATCGCCATCCGCGACGACCACACCGTGCTCACCCAGGAGATGAGCCTCGAGGAGGCGCGCGCACTCGGCGCGATGAGCCTGTTCGGCGAGAAGTACGGCGACCGGGTGCGCGTCGTGGAGATCGACGGCGCCTGGTCCCGCGAGCTGTGCGGCGGCACCCACGTGGGCCGCACCGCGCAGATCGGCTCGCTGACCCTGCTCGGCGAGCAGTCCGTGGGCTCGGGCAACCGCCGCGTCGAGGCCCTCGTCGGCCTGGACTCGTTCCGCCACCTCGCCGCGGAGCGCACCCTCGTCTCCGAGCTCTCGGAGATGTTCAAGGCCCCGGCCGAGGAGCTCAAGGACCGCATCGGCGCCACCCTGGACCGGCTCAAGGCGGCCGAGAAGCAGGTCGCGGAGCTGCGGGCCCAGGCGCTGCAGGCCCAGGCCGGACAGCTCGCCGCGCAGGCCCGGGACGTCACGACGTCCGGTGGGACGTCGGTGCGGGTGCTGGCCCACCACGCCGGCGACGTGGCCGGGGACCAGCTGCGTTCCCTCGCGCTGGACCTGCGCGCCCGGATCGAGTCGGCCGGCGGCAACGCGGCGGGCACGCCCGTGTTCGTGGCCCTCACGGCCGAGGCCAAGGGCCGGCCCCTCGTGGTCGTGGCGACCAACGAGGCCGCCCGCGCGGCCGGCCTCAAGGCGGGCGCCATGGTCAAGACCGCCACCGGCGTGCTCGGCGGCGGGGGCGGAGGCAAGGACGACGTCGCCCAGGGCGGCGGCCAGGACGTCACGCGCGTCGGGGATGCGCTCGACGCCGTCGTCGCCGCGGTGCGCGCGGCCTGAGGCGGACGTGAGCGCAGGTCAGGACGGGGCCAACGCGGCAACCGACGCCGTGCGCCGGGGGCGCACCCTCGGCGTCGACGTCGGCCGTGCCCGCGTGGGCGTCGCGTCGGCCGACCCCGACGGCCTGATCGCCACCCCCGTGGCCACCCTGCGGCGGGATGCGCGTCGACGTCGTGACGTGGACGAGCTCGTCGCCCACGCACGCGAGCTCGACGTCGTCGCCGTGTACGTCGGCCTGCCGGTGAATCTACGGGGCGAGCACACGCCGTCCACGCAGGACGCCCTCGACTACGCGGACGCCGTCGCCGCCGCCCTGGCCGAGGCGGGCCACCCTGTGCCGGTCCGGCTCGTCGACGAGCGGCTCAGCACGGTCTCCGCGCAGGCCGGACTGCGGGCCGCGGGCCGGTCCGTCAAGGACAGCCGCGGCGTGATCGACCAGGCGGCCGCCGTCGCGATCCTGCAGGCCGCCGTGGACGAGCAGCGCCGCACCGGGCGCTGGGCCGGCCAGGACCGGGAGCCGATCCGGTGACCGGCGACCACCAGCACGCTCGGCGTGAGGACCACTGGGACGATCTGCTCGACGACGAGGCCGACGTCCACGACGACCTCGACGTGTTCGGCTTCGCCCACGAGGAGGCGGACGAGGCCGACGTCGGCGCCCCGTCCCAGCCGGTCGGCGCGGCCGGCCCACGCCGGCCCCGCACGTTCCTGCGCCGCCGGGGCACCGGGTCCCACCCGGCCTCGCGGGTCGACCGCGGCGCCGGCCGGCGGCGGACCGCGCTGGTGCTGGGCACGGTGCTGGTGGCGTTCGCCGTCGTGGTCGGGCTGATCGTGCGCGGCTTCCTGAGCGGCCCCGACCACACGGCCGTCGAGGGCGACGAGGTGACGTTCTCGGTGGAGCCGGGCGAGGACCTGGGCTCCGTGGCGGCCCGCCTGGACCGGGCCGGCATCGTGGGCTCAGCCCGTGCTTTCGAGCGCGCCGCCAGGGACACGGGCAGCGGTCTCGTCCGTTCGGGGGACTTCGTGCTGCGCGAGCGGATGCCCGCGGCCGAGGCCCTCGCGGTGCTCCAGGGTGCCACGGACGGGGCCGTGCACTACGTGCTCGTGGAGCGCGGGCGGCGACTCACCGAGGTGCTGGACGCCGTCGCCGAGGCCACGGGGCTGCCCCGCGAGGAGCTCGAGGCCGCCGCCCAGGACCCGACCCGCTACGGCGTCCCCGGGGAGGCGGGCACGCTCGAGGGCTGGCTCGACGCCGGGGAGTACCGCCTCCCCGTCGACGCCACCGCCGGGCAGGTGCTCGACGCCCTGGTCCGGCCCACCCTCGCCGAGCTCGAGGCCCTCGACGTCCGCGACCCGGCCGAGCAGCAGCGCGTGCTCACGATCGCCTCCATCCTCGAGGCGGAGGCCCTGCCCCAGGACTACCAGCAGGTCGCCGGCGCCATCGAGAACCGCCTCGCCCCGGACAACACCGAGACGCACGGGCTCCTGCAGATCGACGCCACCGTCACGTACGGCCTCGGAGTGCGCAGCCTCAGCTTCACCTCGGGCCAGCGGCAGGACGCCTCGAACCCCTACAACACGTACGTGCACCCGGGCCTGCCGCCGGGTCCGATCGGCATGCCCTCCGACGCGGCCGTCGAGGCCGCCCTCGACCCGGCCGAGACGGACGCCTACTACTGGGTGACCACGGACATCGGCACCGGCCACACCGAGTTCTCCCGCACCTATGAGGAGCACCAGCAGCACGTGCGCACCCTGCAGCGCTACTGCGCGTCCAATCCGGGGGTGTGCTGATGCGCCCCGTGCTGCGCGCGGCGGTCCTGGGCCGGCCGATCGCCCACTCGCTCTCCCCGGTGCTGCACGCGGCCGCCTACCGGGTCCTCGGCCTCGACGTCGACTACGGCCGCCGTGACCTGGGCGAGGACGAGGTGCTGGCCTTCGCGGCCGAGCACCTCGGCGCCCCGGGCGCGGCCGACGGCGGCGCGGCCGCGGCCCGCGGGCAGGACTGGCTCGGCTGCTCCGTCACCATGCCGCTGAAGCGGGCGGTCGTCGCCGCCGCCGGGCACGTCAGCGACCGCGTCCGGCTCCTGGGCACCGCGAACACCCTCGTGCGCGACCATCCCGCCGCCCCCGGGGTCGTCCACGCCGAGAACACGGACGTGGACGGCATCCTCGGCGCCCTCGCCGCGGCCGGCCTCGACCGTGCCGCCCGGGGCGGGACCGTCGGCGTCCTCGGGAACGGGGGGACCGCGACGGCGGCCGTCCTCGCCGCCGCCACGCTCGGCGCGAACGCGGTGCTCTTCGGCGTCCGCGACGCCGCCCGCGCCGCCGAGGTGACGGCCCTGGCCGACGCGCTGGGGCTGCGCTGGGCGACCCTGACCCAGGCGGATCTGCTCCGGCGGGCGCCGGGGCTGCGTGCCGTCGTCGCCACCCTGCCGCCGCGCGCCGCGGACGCCCTGGCCGCGCACGTGCCGGCCGACGCCGCCCTGCCGCCCCTGCTGGACGCGGCCTACGACCCGTGGCCCTCCGTGCTGGCGGCCGCCTGGTCCCGGGAGGGCGGTCCGGTGGCGTCCGGGCTGTCCATGCTGCTGCACCAGGGCGTCGAGCAGGTGCGGCTGTTCACGGCCCGGCCCCGCGCCGCGGCCGGGATGCCCGAGCCGGACTGGGCGGCGGTGACGCGCGCCGCGGCGGACGCCCTGGGGCCGGCCGCCGGCTGAGCGCCGGACGCCGCATCCGGCGCGTCCCGTCCGGTCACACGCGGCGGCGCGGTGCCCCGTGCGTGAGAGACTGCACGCCATGGTGCGCTGGTTGACAGCGGGGGAGTCTCACGGCCCCGCGCTCACAGGAATCGTTGAGGGACTGCCGGCCGGGATCCCGGTCACGACGCAGGACGTGCAGGACGCGCTCGCGCGCCGCCGCCTGGGGTACGGGCGCGGCGCGCGCATGAAGTTCGAGCAGGACGCGGTGACGATCCTCGGCGGCGTCCGCCACGGCCGCACCCTCGGCTCGCCCGTGGCGATCCAGGTGGGCAACACGGAATGGCCCAAGTGGGAGAAGGTGATGGCCGCCGATCCCGTCCCCGCGGAGGAGCTCGACGGTCTGGCCCGCAACGCGGCGCTCACCCGCCCGCGGCCCGGCCACGCCGACCTGACCGGCATGCAGAAGTACGGCTTCGACGAGGCCCGTCCCCTCCTCGAGCGCGCCTCCGCCCGTGAGACCGCCGCCCGTGTGGCCCTGGGCACCGTCGCCCGCGCCTTCCTCGGCGAGCTCGGCGTGCGGATCGTCTCCCACACCGTGGCCTTCGGGGAGGCCGCCCTGCCGGAGGGCCACCCGTTCCCCGTCCCCGAGGACGAGGCCCGCCTCGACGCCGACCCGGTCCGCTGCCTCGACCCGCAGACCTCGGCGGCGATGGTCGCCGAGGTCGACGACGCCCACCGCGCCGGGGAGACCCTCGGCGGCGTCGTGGAGGTGCTGGCGTACGGCGTGCCGATCGGCCTGGGCTCCCACGTGCACTGGGACCGCCGCCTCGATGCGCGGCTGGCCGGGGCACTGATGGGCATCCAGGCGATCAAGGGCGTGCAGGTCGGCGACGGGTTCGCCATGGCCGCCCGACGCGGCTCCGCCGCCCACGACGGGATCGCCCGCGGCGCGGACGGTCGCCCCCGGCGCACGAGCGACCGGGCCGGCGGCATCGAGGCCGGCATGTCGACGGGCGAGCTGCTGCGCGTGAGTGCCGCGATGAAGCCGATCGCCACGGTGCCGCGCGCGCTGCCCACGGTCGACGTCGCCACGGGCGCGGAGACCACGGCCCACCATCAGCGCTCCGACGTGGCGGCCGTGCCCGCCGCGGGCATCGTCGCCGAGGCCATGGTCGCCCTCGTCCTGGCTGACGCGATGCTCGAGAAGTTCGGCGGTGACTCCGTGGCCGAGACGCGCCGCAACCTCGGGGCGTTCCAGGCCGCGGTCCCCGCCCTGCCGGAGCCGGGCGCCGACGCCGTGGCGGACGGCCCGATGGGCGACCCCCTGCCGTGACCGACACCCCCGGGACCGCGCCGGCCCCGGGACCGGACCCGAGCACGCGTCCCGTCCCCGGGCCCGTCACCGTGTGCCCGTGGGAGGGCATGACCGGCGCCCTCGAGGCGCGCCTGACGGCCGCGGCCACGGTGGCCGCCGCGGCCGACGAGGACCCGGACGCGCGCCCGGCCCGCCGGGTCGTCCTCGTCGGCCCGATGGGGGCCGGCAAGACGACGGTCGGCCGGGCCCTGGCCGCCCTGACCGGGCTGCCCTTCGTGGACTCCGACGAGCTGTTCGCCCAGGTCCACGGCCCGATCCCGGAGTTCTTCGCCGAGCACGGCGAGGCCGCGTTCCGGGCGGAGGAGGCCCGCGTCATCGGCCATGTGCTCGGCCGACCCGCCCCATGCGTCCTCTCGTGCGGCGGCGGCGCCGTCCTGCATCCGGGCACCCGCCGCGCGCTGGCCGGGCCGGACTCCGACGTCGTCTACCTCGCGGTCGGAGAGGCCGAGGCGCTGCGCCGCGTGGGCGGCGGCGCGGGCCGCCCCGTCCTGGCCGGAGACCCCGCCGGGACCTGGCGGCGTATCCTCGCCGAACGCGAGGGGCTGTACCGCCAGGTCGCCGACCTCGTGCTCGACACCACAGGCCTGACGGCCGCCGAGGCGGCCTGGCGTATCGTGGGGGACGCCCACCGCCCCCGAAGGAGTGAGTCACACCCATGACGGACCGTCAGCCGGACAGCACCGAGCAGGAGACCCCGGGGGCAGCGCCCGTGGCCGCTCCGGCGGCACCCGAGGACGTGACGGTCATCCCCGTGGCCGGTGGCCACGAGGCGGCCGTGCACGGCGGTTACGACGTGGTGGTGGGCCGGGGCCTGCTCGCGCGCCTGCCGGACATGCTCGGCCCGACCGTCCGACGCGTGCTGGTCATCCATCCGCGCGCCCTCCGGGCCACCGGCGACGTCGTCAAGAACGACCTCGAGGCCGTGGGCCTGACCGCACTGACCGCCGAGACCCCGGACGCCGAGGAGGGCAAGCACCTGCAGGTGGCCGGGTTCTGCTGGCAGGTGCTCGGCCAGAACGACTTCACCCGGTCGGACGCGATCGTCTCCGTGGGCGGCGGCGCCGTGTCCGACCTGGCCGGCTTCGTGGCGGCCACGTGGCTGCGCGGCATCCGCGTCGTGCACATGCCCACCACCCTGCTGGGCATGGTGGACGCGGCGGTGGGCGGCAAGACCGGCATCAACACCGCCGAGGGCAAGAACCTGGTGGGGGCGTTCCACAATCCAGCCGGCGTGCTGGCCGACCTGGACACGCTGCTCACCCTGCCGGCCAACGAGCTGATCTCCGGCCTGGCCGAGGTCGTGAAGTGCGGCTTCATCGCCGACCCCGCGATCCTCGACCTGATCGAGGAGGACCCGGCCCAGGCCCAGAACCCGCACTCCGCGCGGCTGCGCGAGCTGATCGAGCGCTCGATCCGGGTCAAGGCGGACATCGTCTCCCGCGACCCCCGCGAGTCGGGCGCCCGCGAGGCCCTGAACTACGGCCACACGATGGCGCACGCGATCGAGCTCGCCGAGCGCTACCAGTGGCGCCACGGCGCCGCGGTGTCCGTGGGCCTGGTCTTCGCGGCCGAGCTGGCCCGATCCCTCGGCCGGCTCGACGACGCCACCGCGGACCGGCACTGGTCGGTGCTGACAGCCCTGGGCCTGCCCGTCTCCTACCGCGGGGACCGGTGGCAGACCCTGCTCGAGGGCATCCGCCGGGACAAGAAGAACCGCGGCGACCAGCTGCGCTTCGTCCTGCTGGACGGGCTCGCGCAGCCCACCACCGTGGACATCCCGGACGCGTCCCTGCTCTTCGCGGCGTACCAGGAGATCGCGGAGTGAGCCGCCGCTGACCCCGGCCCCGCGCGGGGCCTCCCGTAGACTGGCCCGCGCACATCCAAGACCCCACCCACTGCAGGCGGACCCGTGACGGTCCGCGAGACCGATCGGGAGCACACACGTGGCAACGAGCAACGACATCAAGAACGGCGCCGTCCTGAAGCTGGAGGGCCAGCTCTGGAACGTCACCGAGTTCCAGCACGTCAAGCCGGGCAAGGGCGGCGCGTTCGTCCGCACCAAGATGAAGAACATCACCACGGGCAAGGTCGTGGACAAGACCTTCAACGCCGGCGCCAAGGTCGAGTTCGCCACCGTCGACCGCTCCGACTACCAGTACCTCTACCAGGACGGCGCGGACTACGTGTTCATGGACGTCAAGGACTACGACCAGATCACCGTGCCCGGGGCCGTGGTCGGCGACGCCGCGAAGTACATGCTCGAGAACACCCAGGTGGTCATCGCCCTGCACGAGGGCACGCCGCTGTACCTGGAGATGCCGGCGTCCGTCGTCCTGGAGATCACTTACACCGAGCCGGGCCTGCAGGGGGACCGCTCCTCCGCCGGCACCAAGCCCGCCACCGTGGAGACCGGCGCCGAGATCCAGGTGCCGCTCTTCGTGGAGCAGGGCACCCGCGTCAAGGTCGACACCCGCACCGGCGACTACCTCGGCCGCGTCAATGACTGAGCGGGCCTCCGCCGGCTCCGGTGCCAAGCGGGGAACCACGGCGCGCAGCCGCTCCCGGCAGCGTGCGGTGGAGATCCTGTTCGAGGCCGAGCAGCGCGGCTCCACCGTGCTGGAGGGCATCCGCACCCGCCGCGAGAGCACCGACCTGCAAGTGAACGACTACACCCAGCGGCTCGTGGAGGGCGTCATCGCGGACCAGGAGCGGATCGACGAGGCCCTGAGCTCCTACTCCCGCGGCTGGTCCCTGGACCGCATGCCCGCCGTCGACCGGGCGATCCTGCGCGTGGGGGCCTGGGAGCTGCTCTTCCAGGACGATGTGCCGGACGCTGTCGCCATCTCGGAGGCCGTCGCCCTGGCCGCCCAGCTGTCCACGGACGAATCGCCCGAGTTCGTCAACGGTCTGCTCGGCCGCCTGCAGCAGGTCAAGCCGACGCTGCTCGCCTGAGCCGCCGAGAGCTCCGTCACGAGGCCCGTCCCGCACCGCGTCATCCGCGCCGTGGGGCGGGCCTCGCTGGTAGAGTCGGCGACGTCCCGCGCGGGGGCCCACCGGCGCCCCGGGACGAACCACGCATCCTTTAAGAGCCGTCCTGTGAGGCGGGGAAGGAGGCGCCGGCATGGGAACTGACCCCGCCGCACCTCGTGCTGCCCGGACCGTGCTGTCCACGTCCGAGATCGACCGGGCGCTGACCCGGATCGCCCACGAGATCCTCGAGTCCAACAAGGGCGCCGAGGGTCTCGTCCTGATGGGGATCCCGCGCCGCGGGGCCCCCCTGGCCCGGCGGCTCGGCGCCCTGCTGGCCCGCATCGAGCCGGCCTTCGACCCCACCGCCGCCGTCGGTGAGGTGGACGTGACGCTCTACCGGGACGACCTCCGCCGCGGCACGGCCCGCACCCCGATGCCCACCCGCCTGCCCGAGGTCCCCCTCGACGGCGCCGTCGTCGTGCTCGTGGACGACGTCCTCTTCTCCGGCCGCACCGTCCGGGCCGCCCTCGACGCGATCGCCGACCTGGGCCGCCCCGCCGCCGTGCGCCTGGCCGTCCTCGTGGACCGCGGGCACCGCGAGCTGCCCGTCCGGGCCGACTTCGTGGGCAAGAACCTGCCGACCTCCACCGCCGAGCGCGTCCAGGTCCGGCTCATGGAGGTCGACGGCCCCGAGGGCACCGGCGAGGTCACTGAGGACGCCGTGAGCATCGTCGACCGTGTCGCGACCCGGGAGGGTTGAGCCGTGCGCCACCTGCTGTCCACCGCCGACCTCTCCCGCGCCGACGCCCTCGCCGTCCTCGACACCGCCGAGGAGATGGCCGCCGTCAACCAGCGCGAGGTCAAGAAGCTGCCCGCCCTGCGCGGCCGCACCGTGGTGAACCTCTTCCTCGAGGACTCCACCCGCACCCGCATCTCCTTCGAGGCCGCCGCCAAGCGGCTCTCCGCGGACGTGATCAACTTCTCCGCGAAGGGGTCGTCCGTCTCCAAGGGGGAGTCGCTCAAGGACACCGTCCAGACGCTCGAGGCCATCGGCGCGGACGCCATCGTGATGCGCCACTGGTCCTCGGGCGCGGCCCGCCAGCTGGCCGACTCCGGCTGGGTGCGCTCCGCCGTCGTGAACGCCGGCGACGGCACCCACGAGCACCCCACCCAGGCCCTCCTGGACGCCTTCACCCTGCGCCGGCGCCTCGCCGCGGCGACGGGAGAGGACCTGGTCGGCCGGGACCTGACCGGCATGCGCGTGGTGATCGTGGGGGACATCCTGCACTCGCGCGTGGCCCGGTCCAACGTGTGGCTGCTCAGCACGCTGGGCGCACAGGTCACCCTGGCCGCCCCGCCCACCCTGCTGCCCGTGGGCGTGGCCGCGTGGCCGTGCCAGGTCACCTACTCGCTGGACGAGGCCCTCGACGCCGGCCCCGACGCCGTCATGATGCTCCGCGTCCAGGCCGAGCGAATGGGCGGCGCCTTCTTCCCGTCCGCAGGGGAGTACACCCGGACCTGGGGGCTGACCGATGACCGCTTCGCCCGCCTCACCGCCGGCCGGGGCGCCCTGCTCGACGAGCCCGTGGTCATGCACCCCGGCCCGATGAACCGCGGCCTGGAGATCAGCCCGGCGGCGGCGGACTCGCCCCGCAACACCGCCCTCGAGCAGGTCGCCAACGGCGTGTCCGTCCGCATGGCGGTCCTGCACCTCGTCCTCAACCACGACCAGGAGGTCCGCCCGTGAGCGCCCCCAGCCCCGCCCCCCTGCTGCTGCGCAGCGCGCGCCTGACCACGGGCGAGACCGCCGACGTGCTCGTCGCCGAGGGCCGGATCGCCGCCCTCGGCCCGGACGCCGCGACCCACGCCGCCGGCCTCGACCCGGCCCCCGAGGAGGTCGACTGCGCCGGCCTGGTGCTGCTGCCCGGGCTCGTCGACCTGCACACCCATCTGCGCCAGCCCGGCAAGGAGGACGCGGAGACGGTCGAGACCGGCACCCGCGCCGCCGCGATGGGCGGCTTCACCTCGGTCCACGCGATGGCCAACTCGACGCCGACGGCCGACACCGCCGGCGTGGTGGAGCAGGTGTGGCGGCTGGGCCGGGACGCGGGCTGGTGCGATGTGCACCCCGTGGGCGCGGTGACCGTGGGCCTGGCCGGCGAGGCCCTGGCCGACCTCGGCGCGATGGCCGACTCGCAGGCCCGCGTGCGGATGTTCTCCGACGACGGCATGTGCGTCCACGACGCCGTGCTGATGCGCCGTGCGCTCGAGTACGTGAAGTCCTTCGGCGGCTTCGTGGCCCAGCACGCGCAGGAGCCGAACCTCACCGCCGGCGCCCAGATGAACGAGTCCGAGCTCTCCGGCGTCCTCGGCCTGGCCGGCTGGCCCGCCGTGGCGGAGGAGGCCATCATCGCCCGTGACGTGCTGCTGGCCCAGCACGTGGACTCCCGCCTGCACGTGTGCCACGTCTCCACGGCCGGCTCCGTCGAGCTGATCCGCTGGGCCAAGGCCCAGGGCGTGGCCGTGACCGCCGAGGTCACCCCGCACCACCTGCTGCTCACCGAGGAGCTCGTCCGCTCCTACGACCCCGTGTTCAAGGTCAACCCGCCGCTGCGCCGCGAGTCCGACGTGATGGCCCTGCGCGCCGGGCTGGCCGACGGCACCATCGACACCGTGGGCACCGACCACGCCCCACACACCGCCGAGACCAAGCAGTGCGAGTGGACGGTCGCGGCGATGGGCATGACGGGCCTCGAGACCGCCCTGTCCGTGGTGCAGCAGGCGATGGTGGACACCGGCCTGATGGACTGGGCCGGCGTCGCCCGCGTGATGTCCACGGCGCCGGCCCGGATCGCCGGCCTGACCGACCAGGGCCAGGCCGACGAGCGCGGCGTCCCGCGCGTCGGCGCCGTGGCCAACCTCGTGCTCGTGGACCCGCAGGCCCGCCGCACCGTGGACCCCGAGCAGCACCTGACCAAGTCCCGCAACAGCCCGTACCGGGGCATGGAGCTGCCGGGCGCGGTACGCCACACGGTCTACCGCGGCGCCCGCGTCGTCGCCGACGGCGCCCCCGCCCGGCCGTACCGCCACCCGGCCCTGACGGAGACGGGGGAGCGCGCGTGAGCATCACCTCCCTGGCCGCCGCCCTGGCGGCCCGTCCCGTCCCGCCGCGGACCCCGACGAAGGACTACGCGGACGTGTGGCTGCCGGTGACCCTGGGCACCCTGGCCGTCGTCCTCGTGCTGCTCGGCCTGCTGGCCCTCGGGTGGCGGGCCCGCCGCCGGGCGCAGGCCGGGATCCCGGCCCCGGCCCCCGTGCCGACGGCCCTCTACGACGCCGAGCCGACGCTGTCCTCGGAGGGCATGCACGTGGGCACGGTGCGCGGCGAGGACCGACTGGACCGCGTGGCGGTGCACGGCCTGGGCCTGCGCTCGCGCGCCGTCCTCGAGGTCCACGACGCCGGCACCCACCGCGGCCTGCTCGTGCTCCGCCCCGGGGCCGCCAACCTGTTCATCCCCGCGGACGACCTCGTCGAGGCCGGCCTGTCCGGCGGGATCGCCGGCAAGTTCGTCGAGCCGGGCGGGCTCGTCGCCTGGGGCTGGCGCCTCGGCGACGTCGAACTCACCTCCGCCTTCCGCCCCGACCGCCCCGAGGACCGCGACCGGCTCCTCGCCGCCCTGCAGACCATCATCGACCCCGCCCCGGCCGACCCGGCCGGCCGCGCAGGAGAAGGAGACCCCCGATGAGCACCCCCACCGACGACCTGGCCCTGCTCGTCCTCGAGGACGGCACCGTCCACCGCGGCCGGGCCTACGGCGCCCGCGGCCGCACCCTGGGCGAGGCCGTGTTCACCACGGGCATGACCGGCTACCAGGAGACCCTCACCGACCCGTCCTACGCGGGGCAGATCATCGTGCAGACCTCCCCGCACATCGGCAACACCGGGGTCAACGACGCCGACCGCGAGTCGCGGGCGATCTTCGCCGCCGGCTACGTGGTCCGCGACGCGGCCCGGCGTCCGTCCAACTGGCGCGCCGAGCGCACCCTCGACGAGGAGCTCGAGGCGTTCGGCGTCGTCGGGATCCGCGAGGTCGACACCCGGGCCATCACCCGCCGCCTGCGCACCGAGGGCTCGATGCGCGCCGGCGTGTTCTCCGGCGAGCACGCCGCCCGCCCGGAGGCCGAGCTGCTGGCGGAGGTGCGCGCCCAGCCGTCGATGGCCGGCGCCCGCCTCGCGGAGTCCGTCACCACGGAGCAGCCGTACGTCATCGAGCCGGCCGAGCACGGCTGGGAGGGCGAGCCGATCGCCGAGATCGCCGCCCTCGACCTCGGCATCAAGGCCGCCACGCCGCGGCACCTGGCCTCCCGCGGCATCCGCGTGCACGTGCTGCCCGCGGCCACGGACCTGGCCGGCATCCGCGCCGTGGACCCGGACGGCGTCTTCCTGTCCAACGGCCCCGGCGACCCGGCCACGGCAGACGCCCAGGTGGAGCTGCTGCGCGAGGTCCTCGACGCCGGCCTGCCGTTCTTCGGCATCTGCTTCGGCAACCAGATCTTCGGCCGCGCGCTCGGCTTCGACACCTACAAGCTGAAGTTCGGCCACCGCGGCCCGAACCAGCCGGTGCTGGACAAGGCCACGGGCCGCGTGGCCATCACCTCCCAGAACCACGGCTTCGCCGTGGACGCCCCCCTCGGCGAGCCGATCGAGGCGCCGGAGTCGCGCTTCGGCCGCGTCGAGGTCTCCCACTGGTCCCTGAACGACCAGGTCGTCGAGGGCCTGCGCCTGCTCGACCGGCCCGCCTTCTCCGTGCAGTTCCACCCGGAGTCCGCGGCCGGCCCCAACGACACCCTCGACCTGTTCGACCGCTTCGTGCAGCTGCTCACCGAGCACCGCGCCGCCACCACCCCCGCCACCGAAGGAGCCTGATCCATGCCCAAGCGCACCGACCTGAAGTCCGTCCTGGTCATCGGCTCCGGCCCCATCGTGATCGGCCAGGCCGCCGAGTTCGACTACTCCGGCACCCAGGCCATCCGCGTCCTCAAGGAGGAGGGCGTCCGCGTCGTCCTCGTCAACTCCAACCCGGCCACGATCATGACCGACCCGGAGCTGGCCGACGCCACCTACGTCGAGCCCATCACCCCGGCCGTGGTCGCCAAGATCATCGAGAAGGAGCGCCCGGACGCCCTGCTGCCCACCCTGGGCGGCCAGACGGCGCTGAACACCGCCATCGCCCTCGACAAGGACGGGGTGCTCGAGCGCTTCGGCGTCGAGCTGATCGGCGCGAACATCGAGGCCATCGAGCTCGGCGAGAACCGCGAGCTGTTCAAGGGCGTCGTGGAGCGTGCCGGCGGCGAGTCCGCCCGGTCCCACATCGTGCACACGATGGAGGAGGCCCTGGCCGCCGTCGAGGACCTGAAGTACCCCGTGGTGGTGCGCCCCTCGTTCACGATGGGCGGCCTCGGCTCCGGCATGGCCTACGACGAGGCCGACCTGTACCGCATCTGCGGCGCCGGCCTGCAGTACAGCCCGACCTCCGAGGTCCTGCTCGAGGAGTCCATCCTCGGCTGGAAGGAGTACGAGCTGGAGATGATGCGGGACAAGAACGACAACGTCGTCGTCGTCTGCTCCATCGAGAACGTGGACCCCGTGGGCGTGCACACCGGCGACTCCATCACCGTGGCCCCGGCCATGACGCTGACGGACCGCGAGTACCAGAAGCTGCGGGACATCTCGATCAACGTCATCCGCGAGGTCGGCGTGGACACCGGCGGCTGCAACATCCAGTTCGCGGTGAACCCCGTGGACGGGCGCGTCGTCGTCATCGAGATGAACCCGCGCGTCTCCCGCTCCTCGGCGCTGGCCTCGAAGGCCACCGGCTTCGCGATCGCCAAGATCGCCACCAAGCTGGCCCTGGGCTACACGATGGACGAGATCCCCAACGACATCACCCAGAAGACCCCGGCGTCCTTCGAGCCGGTCCTGGACTACGTGGTCGTGAAGGTCCCGCGCTTCGCGTTCGAGAAGTTCCCGGCGGCGGACCCCACGCTGACCACCACCATGAAGTCGGTCGGCGAGGCCATGGCCATCGGCCGCAACTTCACGGAGGCCCTGCAGAAGGCGCTGCGCTCGCTCGAGCAGAAGGGCTCGGAGCTCGCGTTCCCGCAGGACGCCGACCCGCAGGCCCTGCTCGCGGCGGCGCGCACGGCCACCACGGACCGGCTCTCCCAGACCCAGCAGGCGCTCTACGCCGGCGCCACGATCGAGGAGGCCTTCGAGGCCACCGCGATCGACCCGTGGTTCCTGGACCAGTTCGTGCTCATCAACGAGGTCGCGGACGAGATCCGCGACGCCGAGGTCCTCGACGAGGCCCTGCTGCGCCGCGCCAAGCGGCATGGGTTCTCCGACGCCCAGATCGGCTCGCTGCGGCACATGGACGCGGCGGTGGTGCGCGGCGTGCGTCACGCCCTGGGCGTGCGCCCCGTCTACAAGACCGTGGACACCTGCGCCGCCGAGTTCGAGGCCTTCACCCCGTACCGGTACTCCAGCTACGACCTCGAGACCGAGGTCGCCCCGCACGAGGGCGAGTCGGTGATCATCCTCGGCTCGGGCCCGAACCGGATCGGCCAGGGCATCGAGTTCGACTACTCGTGCGTGCACGCCACCATGGCGCTGCGCGAGGCCGGCTATGAGACCGTGATGGTCAACTGCAACCCCGAGACCGTGTCCACGGACTACGACATCTCCGACCGCCTCTACTTCGAGCCGCTCACCCTCGAGGACGTCCTGGAGGTCATCGCGGCCGAGGAGGCCTCCGGCGGCGTGCGCGGCGTCTTCGTGCAGCTCGGCGGCCAGACCCCGCTCAAGCTGGCCCAGCAGCTCGCCGACGCCGGCGTGCCGATCCTGGGCACCTCGCCCGCGGCCATCGACCTGGCCGAGCACCGCGGCGAGTTCGCGCGCGTACTCGAGCGCGCGGGCCTGGTGGCGCCGAAGAACGGCACGGCGGTCTCCTTCGACGACGCCAAGCGCGTGGCGGACGAGATCGGCTACCCCGTGCTCGTGCGCCCCTCCTACGTGCTCGGCGGACGCGGCATGGAGATCGTGTACTCCGAGGAGGCGCTGGCCCACTACGTGGAGCACGCCACGGAGATCACCCCCGACCAGCCGATGCTCGTGGACCGCTTCCTCGAGGACGCGATCGAGATCGACGTCGACGCCCTCTACGACGGCACCGAGCTGTACCTCGGCGGTGTCATGGAGCACATCGAGGAGGCGGGCATCCACTCGGGTGACTCCGCGTGCGTGCTGCCCCCCGTCACCCTGGGCCCGGACGTGCTCGAGCGCGTGCACCGCGCCACCGAGCGCATCGCGGCCGGCGTCGGGGTGCGCGGCCTGATCAACATCCAGTTCGCGCTCGCCTCGGACGTGCTGTACGTGATCGAGGCGAACCCGCGCGCCTCGCGGACCGTGCCGTTCGTCTCGAAGGCCACGGGCGTCCAGCTGGCCAAGGCGGCCGCGCGGATCGGCGTCGGCGAGAGCATCGCCGACCTGCGCGCGGCGGGCGTGCTGCCCACGGCGTACGACGGCGGCACCCTGCCGATCGGCGCGCCCGTGGCGGTCAAGGAGGCGGTGCTGCCGTTCACCCGCTTCCGCACCGCGGAGGGCCGCGTCGTGGACTCGCTGCTGGGCCCGGAGATGCGCTCGACGGGCGAGGTCATGGGCATCGACAAGCACTTCGACACCGCGTTCGCCAAGTCCCAGTCCGCCGCCGGCGGCCCGCTGCCCACCTCAGGGCGCGTGTTCGTGTCGGTCGCGAACCGGGACAAGCGCACCCTCGTGGGCCAGGCCAAGCGCCTCGTCGACCTCGGCTTCCAGGTGGTCTCCACCGGCGGCACCGCCGAGGTGCTGCGGCGCAACGGCATCCCCGCGGAGGTCGTGGCGAAGATCGCCGACGCCGGGCACGAGGACGGCGCGGGCACCGTGCTGGAGCAGCTGCACGCCGGCACCGTCGATCTCGTGCTGAACACGCCCTCCGGCGGCGACGCGCGCACGGACGGCTACGAGATCCGCGCGGCCGCGACCTCGCTCGGCGTGCCGGTGATCACGACCACGGCCGAGTTCGGGGCGTGCCTGCAGGCCATCGAGGCCATGCGGTCCTACGAATGGTCCGTCACCTCACTGCAGGAGCACGACGCGCGCCTGCAGCAGGCCGTCGCCGGGCCGGAGGCCGCGGCGTGACCACGACGGCGACGGGCGGCGCGGGGCCCCGCGCCCCCTTCGGGCGGCGGCTGGCCCACGCCATGGAGACGGCCGGTCCGCTGTGCCTCGGCGTGGACCCCCATCCGGCCCTGCTGCGGCAGTGGGGCCTGAGCGACACCCCGGCGGGCCTCGAGGCGTTCTCCCTGACCGCCCTCGAGGCGGCGGTGGGTCCCCAGGGGCCCCGCGTGGCGGCGATCAAGCCCCAGGTGGCGCTGTACGAGCGCCACGGATCGGCCGGCCTGGCGGCCCTGGAGCGGCTGCTCGCGGCCGCCCGGGACGCCGGGGTGCTCACGGTCGCGGACGCCAAGCGCGGTGACATCGGCTCCACCATGGACGGCTACGCCGCCGCGTGGACCTCCGACGCCTCGCCCCTGGCCGCGGACGCGGTGACGCTCAGCCCGTACCTGGGTTTCGGCACCCTCGTGCCCACCATCCGCGCGGCCCACGAGGCCGGCCGCGGCGTGTTCGTCCTCGCACTGACCTCGAACCCGGAGGGGCGCGAGGTCCAGCACGTGGGCGAGGGGTCGGCCGAGGGGTCGGTCGCCCGGCGCATCGCCGCGGCCGCGGGCGTCGAGAACGCTGCCCTGCGCGGCGACGACGCGTGGGGGCCGGTGGGACTCGTCCTGGGCGCCACGGTGGCCGCCGAGGCGGACCGGCTCGGCCTGGACCTGCCGTCCCTCGGTGGGCCCCTGCTGGCCCCCGGGTTCGGTGCCCAGGGCGCCACGGCCCCGGGCATGCGGGCCGACTTCGGCACGGCCTGGCCGCAGGTCTTGGCGACCTCGTCCCGCGGCATCCTGAGCGCGGGTCCGTCGGTGGCCTCGCTGGTGGACACGATCGAGGAGAATCGCGCCGCCCTGCGGTGACGCCCGCGTCCTCCCGGCGCGCTGCGTGCCTTCTGCACGGGATGGTATCTTCCCTTTCGATCGGCTGTGCTCGTCGTCCTTGACCGTGGACGGGTCTCGACGGGGCCGGTGAGGAACAAGAGGCATCGAGGTCAGACCATGGCGTTGCGGCAGCTCAGTGAGCGGGAGCGGGCGGAGGCCCGGAGGAAGGCCCTCCAGGGCCGCCAGGCGCGGGCGGAGCTCAAGGCGGTCTTCGCCGCCGGTGAGGTCGGCCTGGCCGACGTGTTCGCGCGCGCGGACGCCGAGGACGCCGTCGCCCGCCTGCGGACCATGGACCTGCTGCTGGCCCTGCCGGGCGTGGGCGAGGTCCGGGCCCGGGAGGCGATGGCGGGGTGCGGCATCTCGCCGCGGCGTCGGCTGGGCGGCCTGGGGCGTCGTCAGCGCGAGGCGCTGATCGCCTATATTGGCCGGTGACCCCCACACCCCGGCGGGTCGGCGCCGGCCCGGGTGAAGGGCCGGCGAGGCCCGTCCCACCAGGAGGATGCGTGACCGACACGTTCGACCCCGGACCCGCCCCCGCCGTCCCGGTGGCCCGCACCGCCGTCCAGGAACGCCCCCCGGGCCCGGGCGTCACCGTCCTGGCCGGCCCCACCGCCGTCGGCAAGGGCACCGTCTCGGCCTATGTCCGCGAGCACTACCCCGAGGCCTGGCTGTCCGTCTCCGCCACCACCCGCCCGGCGCGCCCGGGCGAGGAGGACGGGGTGCACTACTACTTCACGACGCCGGAGGAGTTCGACTCCCTCGTCGAGGCGGACGAGATGCTGGAATGGGCCGTCGTGCACGGCGTCCACCGCTACGGCACGCGGCGCGACCGCGTGATGGAGGCCGTGGCGCAGGGCCGCCACGTCCTGCTGGAGATCGACCTGCAGGGAGCGCGCCAGGTCCGCCGTGCGCTGCCGGAGGCCACCTTCGTGTTCCTGGCGCCGCCGAGCTGGGAGGAACTCGTGTCCCGGCTGCTCGGCCGCGGCACCGAGAGCCCGGAGGAACAGCGCCGCCGGCTCGAAACGGCTAGACTGGAACTCGCCGCGGAACCCGAGTTCGACGCCGTCGTCGTGAACGACCGCGTGGAGCGGGCCGCCGAGGAACTGGTGAGACTCATGGGGCTGGACCCCGAGCGCCGTCCGACCGAGGCCTGAGGACCGGCCGCACCGACGCCGCACCCGGCGCCGACGTGACAGTGAGATGAAGACTTTGGAGACCCCGTGACCGAACAGTACGAAGGCATCGTCAACCCGCCCATCGACTCCCTGCTGGAGCGGGTCGACTCGAAGTACGCCCTGGTGCTCTTCGCCGCCAAGCGGGCCCGGCAGATCAACGCCTACTACTCGCAGCTGCACGAGGGGCTGTTCGAGTACGTCGGCCCGCTCGTGGACACCCAGCTGAACGAGAAGCCGCTGTCCATCGCCCTGCGCGAGATCGAGGCCGACCTGCTCGTGTCCCGCGAGGCCGTCGAGGCCACCCCGGAGGCCGACCTGGCCGCCGAGGACTTCGGCGACTTCTCCCTGCCGGGCGAGGACGACCCGTTCGCCACCCTCGAGTCGGCCGACGCCCACCAGCCGATGGGCGATCCCGCCGCCATCGAGGAGGCCGCCGAGACGGTGCGCGCCGAGGAGGGCACCTCCGAGGACGCCCCGGAGGCCTGAGCCCGTCATGGAGATCGTCCTCGGGGTCGGCGGCGGCATCGCGGCCTACAAGGCGGCGCTGCTGCTGCGCCTGATGACCGAGGCCGGCCACGGCGTGACCGTGGTGCCCACCGCCAACGCCCTCGAGTTCGTGGGCGCGGCGACGTGGGAGGCCCTCTCCGGTCGCCCGGTCCGCACGGACACGTTCGAGGCGGTCGACGAGGTGAACCACGTCCGGCTCGGCCGGCGTGCGGACCTCGTGGTGGTCGCGCCGGCCACCGCCGATCTGCTCGCGCGCACCGCCGCGGGGATGGCGCCCGACCTGCTGGGCAACGTGCTGCTCACCGCCACGTGCCCCGTCGTCCTGGCCCCCGCCATGCACACCGAGATGTGGCACCACCCCGCCACGGTCGCCAACGTCGCCCTCCTGCGCGAGCGCGGCGTCACGGTCGTGGACCCCGCCGTGGGCCGGCTCACCGGGGCCGACTCCGGCGCCGGGCGGCTGCCCGAGCCCGCCGAGATCTGGGAGCGTGTGCAGGCCGCCGCGGCCGCGGGCGCCCCGCGCCGTCCCCGGGCCTCCGGGTCCGACGCCGAGCCGACACCCGGCCCGCTGGCCGGTCGCACCGTGGTGATCACGGCCGGGGGCACCCGCGAGGCGCTGGACCCGGTCCGCTACCTGGGGAACCGCTCCTCCGGCAAGCAGGGGGCCGCCCTGGCGCGCGCCGCCCTCGAGGCCGGCGCCACCGTGCGGTTCGTCGCCGGGTCCATGTCCGTCCCGACGCCCGAGGGCGTCGAGCGCGTCGTGCCCGTGGAGTCCACGCAGGACCTGCTCGAGGCCGTGCTGGCGGAGGCCGCCGACGCCGACGTCCTCGTGATGGCGGCGGCCGTTGCGGACTTCCGACCGGCCGAGGTCTCCGACGCCAAGATGAAGAAGGGCGACGACGGCGGCGCGCCCGTCATCGTGCTCGAGCGCACCCCGGACGTGCTCGCCACGGCCGTGCGGACCCGCTCCGAGGGCGGGCCCATGGCCCCGCTCATCGTCGGCTTCGCCGCGGAGACCGGCGACGCGACGTCCTCCGTGCTCGAGTACGGCCGGGCCAAACTGGCGCGCAAGGGCTGCGAGATGCTCGTGGTCAACGAGGTCGGCACGGACAAGGTGTTCGGCCGGGACGAGACCGCCGTGACCATCCTGTTCGCCGACGGCCGCCCCGCCGTGGAGACCGTGGGCTCCAAGGACGAGGCCGCGGCCGCCGTCGTGCAGGCGATCGTGGATGACCTCGCCGGTCGCGACCCCGTCGGCGCGTCGGGCCGCTGACCTAGACTGTGCGGCATGACCGATGCCGCCTCGCTGAGCCCCGCCCGCCACGCCGACCCGTATTCGGGGGTGGGCGGCGGAGAGCTCCGCCTCTTCACCTCCGAGTCCGTCACGGCGGGCCACCCCGACAAGATCTGCGACCAGATCTCCGACGCCATCCTGGACGCGATCCTCGCCGCCGACCCGTCGGCGAAGGTGGCCGTGGAGACCCTGACCACCACCGGCCTGGTGCAGGTGGCCGGCGAGGTGAACACCTCAGCGTACGTGGAGATCCCCAGGATCGTGCGCGAGACCATCCTGGACATCGGCTACGACTCCTCGGCCAACGGCTTCGACGGCGCCCAGTGCGGCGTGAACATCTCCATCGGCCAGCAGTCCTCGGACATCTTCGCCGGCGTCTCCCGGTCCCTCGAGGCCCGCGAGTACGGCTCGGCGGACGAGGTGGACGAGCAGGGCGCGGGGGACCAGGGCATCATGTTCGGCTACGCCACGGACGAGACCCCGGCGTACATGCCCATGCCCATCTACCTCGCGCACCGGCTCTCCGAGCGGCTCACCGCGGTGCGCCGGGCGGAGAACACGCCCATGCCGTACCTGCTGCCGGACGGCAAGACGCAGGTCACCATCGGCTACGCGCCCGGCCACGTGCCCACCACGGTCGAGGCCGTGGTGGTCTCCACGCAGCACCACGAGTGGGTCACGCAGGAGCAGCTGCGGGCGGACGTGGAGGAGCACGTGATCCGGCCCGTCATCGAGCGCTCCGGCCTCGACACCTCCGGCATGCGGATCATCATCAACCCGGGCGGCAAGTTCGTCATCGGCGGCCCCGTGGGCGACGCCGGCCTCACCGGTCGCAAGATCATCGTGGACACCTACGGCGGCATGGCCCGGCACGGCGGCGGCGCCTTCTCCGGCAAGGACCCGTCCAAGGTGGACCGCTCCGCCGCCTACATGCTCCGCTGGGTCGCGAAGAACGTGGTGGCCGCCGGCCTCGCCTCGCGCGCCGAGTTCCAGGTGGCCTACGCGATCGGCTCGGCCCGGCCCGTGGGCCTGTACGTGGACACCTTCGGGACGGCCACGGTGCCGGAGGAGAAGATCATCGAGGCCGTGAACGCGGTGTTCGACCTGCGTCCGGCCGCCATCGTGAAGGAGCTGAACCTCCTGCGGCCCATCTACCGACGGACCGCCGCGAACGGCCACTTCGGCCGGGACGACGCCGACTTCACGTGGGAGCGCACGGACCGCGTCGAGCAGCTGCGCGCTGCCGCCGGCCTCTGATCCGGAGGCGGGCATCACGGACACGCTGTTCGCCCTCCCGGAGCCGGAGGACGCGCCCCGACTGCCGGAGCGGGCCGAGGGGTGGCCGGAGCGGCCGATCGCCCGCGTCCTGCTGGACTCGCCCGTGCCGCACCTGGACCGCGAGTTCGACTATCTCGTGCCCGTGGCCCTGGACGACCGGGCGGTCCCCGGCTCCCGCGTGTCCGTCCGCTTCGGCGGACGGGCCATGACGGGCTGGCTCGTCTCGCGGGAGCAGGAGCCGGCCACCGGCGCCCAGCTCACCGAGCTCACCGGCGTGCTCACCGCCATCCCGCCGCTGACGGAGGAGGTCCTGGCGACGGCTCGCGCGGTGGCCCGCCGCCAGGCCGGCGTCGTCACGGACGTGCTGCGGGCCGCGGTGCCCCCGCGCGTTGCGCAGGTCGAGAAGGCCGCCCTGGCGGAGGACGCGGAAACCGCCGCGGACCACCCTGTGACGCTGACCGGCACGGACGCCGAGCGCCCGGAGCCTCCCGCGGCGGAGGAGGGCCTCGTGCCCACGGTGTGGGAGTCCCTCGAGGGGGGCACCGCGTTCGTGTCCGCCGTGCTGGCCGGGGACGCCGCGCGGGCGGCCGCCGTCGTGCCCTCGCGCCTGTTCGAATGGGACGAGGCGGGCGCGCTGGCCGCTCTGGCGCGCACGGTGGCCGCCTCGGACGGCGGCGTCCTGCTGCTGGTGCCCGACCACCGCGACCTCGACCGGCTCTGCGCCGCCCTCGACGAGCACGTGGGGGAGGACGCCTACGCGCGGATCGGCTCCGAGGACGGCAACACGCCCCGGTACCGCGCCCACCTGGCCGCGCTGCGCGGCACCCGGCGCATCGTGGCCGGCACCCGGGCCGCCGTGTGGTCGCCCGTGCGCGACCTGAGGCTGGTGGTGCTCTGGGACGACGGCGACGACGCGTGGGCAGAACCCCGCGCGCCCTACTTCCACGCCCGAGAGGTCGTGTTGGAGCGGGCCCGCGCGACCGGCGCGGCGCTGCTCTTCGCCGGGCCCTCCCGGTCCGTCCCGGTGCAACGGCTCGTCGAGTCGGGCTGGCTGCTGCACCTGGGCCCCTCCCGCGCGACCCAGCGCGAGCTCGGGCCACGGGTCGTCTCCACCGCCGACGCCTGGGAGACGGCGCGCGACCCGTTCGCGCAGCGGGCGCGGCTGCCGCAGGCCGCCTGGGCCGCCGCCCGCGCCGCGCTGCTCGGGCCACGGCCGGGCCCGGTGCTCGTGCAGGTGGCCCGGGCCGGCTTCATCCCAGCCCTCGTGTGCGAACGGTGCCGCACGCCCGCCCGCTGCCGCGTCTGCGCGGGGCCGCTGGGCTTCCGCGACGCGCGGGCCGCCCGGCACGGGGAGGTGGCCTGCCGGTGGTGCGGCACCCGGGAGCGCGGCTTCCGGTGCACCGAGTGCGGCGGCACGACGCTGCGGGCCGGCGCCCGCGGCGTGGACCGCACGGCCGAGGAGCTGGGCCGGGCGTTCCCGCGCGTGCCCGTGCACGCCTCCTCGGCGCAGCACATGCTCGGCTCGGTGCCGCCCGGGCCCTCCCTGGTGGTGGCGACCGTGGGGGCCGAGCCGGCGACGCCCGACGGCTACGCGGCCGCCCTGCTGCTCGACGGGGACAGCCAGCTCCAGCGCGAGGGCCTCGACGTGCCGGGCCGCGTGCTCGCCCGCTGGCTCGCGGCCGCCTGCCTGGTCCGCCCCGCCTCCGACGGGGGCGTCGTGGTGGTCACCGCGGACGCGGGGGAGGCGGTGAACGCGCTCGTCCGACGGGACCCCGACGGCTTCGCCGCGCGCCAGGTCGCCGAGCGGCGCGAGCTGCACCTGCCTCCCGCCGGCCGCCTCGCAGAGGTCACGGGGGAGGCCGCCGCCGTCGCGGAGTACCTCGAGCTCGTGGAGGCCGCCCGCCGGGAACGGCCGGACGAGGACGTCCACGAGGATCCGCACTCGGCCCCGCTCGACGGCGGCCCGGCGCGGCTGCCCTGGATCGGGCCGGTGCCGGACCCCGCCGACGAGACCCGCTCCCGCGCCCTGCTGATCTTCCCCTACGCGGCGGCCGAAGCCACCGTCGGCGCCCTGCGCGCCGCCCGGTCCGCAGCGAGCGCTCGGCGGGAGACCGCCCCGGTGCGGGTGCGGCTCGACCCGGCCGGGGTGCTCTGAGGGGCCCGTCAGCGGCCGGCGCGGCGGAGCCAGTCGCGGATCAACGCCGCACAGGCGGCCGGCCGCTCGTAGTGCAGCAGATGCCCGACGCCGTCGAGGACGTGCAGCTCCGCCGTGCCGCCCGCGTCGTCGATCGCCGCGGCGAGCGCCTCCTGTGCCGGCACCGAGCCCAGCGGATCCTCCCGCCCCGCGACCAGCAGCACCGGCAGGCTGAGGCGGGCGGCGACGTCGGCCACGGAGCCCGTGCTCGAGGCGCGGTACGCCTCGGAGAGCATGCGTGCGGAGGCGAAGTCCGAGAAGTGGCGCCGGTGCTGGTCATGGGTGTACGCGAGGACATCCCTGTCCCTGGTGCGGGTCATGGCGAGCGTGGTCACCCACACGACCGGCGGCGCGCCCAGCAGCAGCCGCGCCGGGCGCTCGGGCAGGCGGGCGGCGACCTCGTAGTACCCCTCGGCGACGGCCGCCAGCACCCGACTCGACACGGACGCCGACGCCTCCAGCGCGGGTTCGGCGATGGGGTTGAGCAGGACCAGCCGTGCCCACCGGGACGGGTCCCGGGCGGCCAGCTCGGCCGCCACCGTCGTCCCGTAGGAGTGTGCGACCAGCACGGGGGCGGCTGGCAGACCCAGGGCGGCGACGCCGGCGGCCACCGCGTCCGCGTGATGGGCCACGGTGTGCTCGGCGTGAGGGAAGGGCTCCGAGTCCCCGAAGCCGGGCAGCTCGATCGAGTGGATCGGATGCTCCGGGAGCGCGTCGGCCAGCAGGGCGAGGCCGTGGTGATCCCCGCGGAAGCCGTGCACGAACACCAGCGGGGCAGCGGCCGGGTCTCCCTCGGGTGCGCCTCGCGATCCCGGCGCGGCCTCCGGAACGGGGGCGTACTCCCACACGGCCACGGACGACGGGGTCCTGCGGACGGGGTCCGGGACCGCCAGGGTGCGCCGGCGGGGCGTCCGGGCCACGTGGCCCGTCAGCACGCGGGGATCGGCGGGCGCCGCGGGCGGGCGCAGCAGATCGCGCAGGCGGACGGGCGGGCCCGGGGCGGCGGACGGCGTCGGGACAGGCACGTCCCCACCCTAGCCAGGCCTTCGACCGCCGACGCCGTGGCGCCTCGTCTCCGCTGGACGCGGGGACGGGGTCCGCCGAGATGCTCGGCCTGATCGCGACCGCGGCGTGCCAGCGGGAGGGCGGCCTTGGGGTGGGCCTGAGGCCACGCTGCCCGGAACCCGGCGACGCCTGGTCCTGGCCACGATGGCGCGCGCGTGCCTACCGTACTCCGGCCCGTCCTCGGTCCCGGGGCCCGCACGGGCGCACCCCGTCCCCCACGAAAGGCCCATGCGTGCAGCACCCCGTCGCGCTCAGATCCCTGAAGATCGCCCTCGCCTTCGTCGGCCTGCTCGTCGGCGCCGGCTTCGCCACCGGCGCCGAAGTCATCCAGTACTTCGTGGGCTTCGGCTGGATCGGCGTCGTGGGCGCGGGACTGGCCGGCCTGCTCGTCACCGCCGGCGGCGCCGTCATCCTCCAGCTGGGCAGCGTGTTCCTCGCGGCCGACCACAAGGTCGTCTTCCGCAGCGTCTCGCACCCCGTGATGGCCCGGATCCTGGACGTCGTGGTGACGGTGACGCTCTTCGCGATCGGCGTCGTCATGCTCGCCGGGGCGGGCTCGACGCTCGCCCAGCAGTTCGGCTGGCCGACGTGGGCGGGCTCCACCCTGATGACCCTGCTCGTGCTCGTGACGGGCATGCTGGACGTGGAGAAGGTCTCCGCGATCATCTCCCTGATCACGCCCCTGGTGGTCGTCGCGGTCGTGGCCGGGTTCGTCCACGTCCTGGTCACCCGCGACGGCGGCTTCACCGCCCACGAGTCCCTCGCCGTCCAGGCCACCACGCCGGTGGACCCGTGGTGGCTGTCCTCGGTCAACTACTTCGGCCTCGTCGTCGTGATGGCCGTGTCCATGTGCCTCGTGATCGGCGGGTCCATCACCCACCCCCGGGAGGCGTTCCTCGGCGGCCTCACCGGTGGCCTGATGTACACCGCCCTGCTCCTGATGGCCTCCACGCTGCTCTACCTCGGCTACGCCGAGATCGGCCGCGCCGACGTCCCCATGCTGCGGCTGTTCGCCTCGATCGCGCCCTGGCTGGGCTGGGCGATGGTCGTGGTGATCTACCTGATGATCTTCAACACCGCGATCGGCATGTTCTACGCGCTGGGACGCCGCCTCACGGCCGACCGCCCGGGCCGCTACCGGCCCGTGTTCGCCGGCGTCACGCTGCTGGCCTTCGCGGTGAGCTTCGTCGGCTTCGGCGACCTGATGAACGTCGTCTACCCGGCGCTGGGCCACCTGGGGATCGTGCTCGCGCTCGTGCTCCTCGTCTGGTGGCTCACCCACCGCCGGCAGATCTCCGCCGAGTCGGGGCTGCGTCTGCGCCTGCTCGCGCTGCTCCGCCTGCGTGAGCATCCGGAGAAGACCTTCACGGCCCAGCACGCAGTGCAGCTGCAGGAGGCGGTCGGGGACTCCGTGGCGGCCCCGGACGCGGTGACGGAGGCCCTCGAGGACGAGGTCGCCCAGGTGCTCGAGGAGGACGACGCGCTCACCTCCGGAGGGGCGCGCCCCGGTCCCGACGCCGGGCCCGAGCGTCCGGCAGGCGGCAGCCACTCCGCCTGAAACCGCGTGCCCGGCCGGGCACGGCGTCTCGGAGCGGCCCTGCGGCCGGGCCGGGGCGCCGTCGCCGTAGGATGGGGTGGCCGGCCGTGCCGCCGGCCCCGTCCGCGCCGCCCGAGGGCCGGCGCCCCATCCCGACTGCGTGAGGACTCGAACCGCCGTGAGCCAGACCCCCGACAGCGCCGTGCCGGCCACCCCCAGCATCCCCGCCGACGCGGAGTACTCGTTCCGTGACGTGGAGGCCCGCTGGGCCGGGTACTGGGAGCAGGCCGGGACGTTCGCCCCGCGCGAGGACGGCTCCGAGACCCGCACCGTGGTCGACATGTTCCCGTACCCGTCGGGCGACCTGCACATGGGGCACGCCGAGGCGTTCGCGATGGGCGACGTCGTCGCGCGCCACTGGATGCAGCGCGGCTTCGACGTGCTGCACCCCATCGGCTGGGACTCCTTCGGCCTGCCGGCCGAGAACGCCGCCATCAAGCGCGACGCCCACCCGGCCGAGTGGACCTACGCGAACATCGAGACGCAGAAGCGCTCCTTCCAGCGGTACGGCATCGCCGTGGACTGGTCCCGTGAGCTGCACACCTCGGACCCCGAGTACTACCGGTGGACCCAGTGGCTGTTCCAGCAGCTGTACCGCAAGGGCCTGGCGTACCGGAAGGACTCCCCGGTCAACTGGTGCCCCCAGGACCAGACGGTGCTCGCCAACGAGCAGGTCGTGGACGGCCGCTGCGAGCGCTGCGGAACCGAGGTCACCAAGCGGACCCTGAACCAGTGGTACTTCCGCATCACCGAGTACGCGGACGCGCTGCTGGACGACATGGACCAGCTCACCGGCCACTGGCCCGAGCGCGTGCTCGCCATGCAGCGCAACTGGATCGGCCGCTCCGAGGGCGCCCACGTCGACTTCCAGGTCGAGGACGGCCCCGTCGTCACGGTCTTCACCACCCGGCCGGACACGCTGCACGGCGCGACCTTCATGGTGGTCGCCGCCGACGCGCCGCTGGCCGCCGAGCTCGCCGGCGACGACGTGCGGGCCGAACTCGAGGCGTACCGGGAGGACCTGAAGAAGGTCTCGGACATCGACCGCCAGGCCACGGACCGCCCGAAGAGCGGCGTGTTCCTGGGCCGCCACGCCGTGAACCCGCTGACCGGTGAGCGCCTGCCGATCTGGGCCTCGGACTACGTGCTGGCCGACTACGGCACGGGCGCCATCATGGCCGTGCCGGCCCACGACCAGCGCGACCTCGACTTCGCCCGCGCCATGGGGCTGCCCGTGCGCGCCGTGCTGGACACCGGCGAGGAGGACCCGGCCGTCTCCGGCGTCGCGACGACCGGCGAGGGCATCCTGGTGAACTCCGGGGAGCTCGACGGCCTGGACAAGACCGCGGCCATCGCGCGGGCCATCGAGATCGTGCAGGAGCGCGGCACCGGCCGGGGCACCACCACGTACCGGCTGCGCGACTGGCTGCTCTCCCGTCAGCGCTTCTGGGGCACCCCGATCCCCGTGGTCCACTGCCCGGACTGCGGCGAGGTGCTCGTGCCGGAGGACCAGCTGCCGGTCACCCTGCCGACCGACCTCAAGGGCGAGCAGCTCGCCCCCAAGGGCCAGTCGCCCCTGGCCGCGGCGACGTCGTGGGTCGAGGTGGACTGCCCGCAGTGCGGCGGCCCCGCGCGACGGGACACCGACACCATGGACACGTTCGTGGACTCGTCCTGGTACATGCTCCGCTACGCGTCCCCGAACGACGACGCCCGCGTCTTCGACCCCGAGGCCCTGCGCCGCTGGCTGCCCGTGGACCAGTACGTGGGCGGCGTGGAGCACGCGATCCTGCACCTGCTGTACGCCCGCTTCTTCACCAAGGCCCTGCACGACCTCGGCCTGGTGCCCTTCACCGAGCCGTTCCGCGCCCTGCTCAACCAGGGCCAGGTGCTCAACGACGGCAAGGCCATGTCCAAGTCGCTGGGCAACGGCGTGGACCTGGGCGACCAGCTGGACCAGTTCGGCGTCGACGCCGTGCGCCTGACCATGGTGTTCGCCTCGCCGCCCGAGGACGACGTGGACTGGGCCGACGTCGCCCCGGGGGCCGCCGGCAAGTTCCTGGCCCGCGCGTGGCGCCTGGCCCGCGACGTCCGCGCGACGGGCACCCCGGCCGGCACGGACCCGGCGGACGGGGCCGTGGCCCTGCGCCGGGTGACCCACCGGACCGTGCACGAGGCCCAGCAGCTGCTGGACGACGGCAAGTTCAACGTGGTCGTCGCCAAGACGATGGAGCTGGTCAACGCGGCCCGCAAGGAGATCGACGCGGGTGCCGGCGCGGCCGACCCAGCCGTCCGCGAGGCCGCCGAGGCCGTGGCCGTGCTGCTCTCCCTCGTGGCGCCGTACACGGCCGAGGACATGTGGGTGCTGCTCGGCCACGAGCCCTCCGTGGTCCGCGCCGGCTGGCCCGCGGTGGACGAGGCGCTGCTGGTCGAGGACACCGTCACGGCCGTCGTCCAGGTCAAGGGCAAGGTCCGCGACACCCTCGAGGTGCCCGCGGACATCACCGCCGAGGACCTCGAGGCGCGCGCCCGCGCGTCGCAGAAGGTGCGGAACTTCATCGGGGACGCCGAGATCGTCAAGGTGATCGTGCGGGAGCCCAAGCTCGTGAACCTGGTGATCCGCTGACCGCGTGAGACCGGCCCCGACCGAGCCGGGGGAGAGGAGGCAGGCCGTGGCGAGCATCGAGCAGTGGCGCGACGACGCGCTCGTCCGCCTGCGCTCCCGCCGCTCCCAGCTGGCCGGGCGGGCACGCTACGGGCTGCGCCCGCCCCGCCGGGACCGCACGGCCGTCGTCACGGACTCGGCCGCGGCCCTGCCCGGCGCCGTCCTCGGACACGGTCTGGCCGCGGGGATCCGCCAGGTGGCGCTGCCCGTCATGGTGGGCGAGCAGATCCACACGGAGGGCACGGACGAGCTCGCGCTGGAGCTGCCGCTGGCCCTGGCCGCCGGCACTCCGGTCCGCACCTCGCGGCCCTCGCCGGGCGCGTTCCGGACGGCCTACGCCGAGCTGGCCCGCGCCGGCTACGCACGCATCCTCTCCGTCCACCTGTCCGGCGAGCTCTCCGGCACCGTGGAGGCCGCGCGCCTGGCCGCCGCGGACGCCGAGCGCCCGGTGACCGTGGTGGACTCGCGCACCGTGGGCTTCGCTCTGGGCACGGCCGTGGTGGACGCCGCCGTGGACGCGGGGGTGGGAATGCCCGTGGCCCGCATCCGCGAGCGGCTCGAGGCCACCGTGGACTCCAGCCACGTGCTGTTCACGGTGCCCAGCCTCGAGCAGCTGCGCCGGGGCGGGCGGATCAGCGGGCTCGCCTCGCTGCTGGGCACCCTGCTGCAGGTGCGCCCCGTCATGGCCGTCGACGACGGCGCGATCGGCCTGGTCGACCGCCCGCGGTCCGCGGCCCGCGCCGTCGACCGGCTCGTGGAGCTCGCGGTCGAGAGGGCCGGAGAGGACCCGGTGCGGATCGCCGTCCACGAGTACGGCGACCCCGAGACGGCCATGCAGCTCGCGGAGCGTCTGCAGCCGATCTCCACCACACCCGTGCCCGTCGTCGAGCTGCCCGCCGTGCTCGCCGCGCACCTGGGCCTGGGTGCGCTGGGCGTGGTGATCTGCCCACTGGAATCGCCCACGGGGGGCTCGGGGGACTGAGGCCGCCCGTGCAGGAGCGCAGCGGAGACGGGCGCGTCCGTTCCTGCACACCGCCCCGGACCGCGGTGGTCATCCCCAGGCCGGGTACGGGACGCGCCCGGCTCAGACGCGGGGACGCAGACTGCCCGCATGAGCCCCAGCCACCGCCTCTGCGACGATCCGCCCGCCTTCGCCCCGGACCCCGCGGCCGTCCCCGACGTCGACACGGCCGGCCCGCACGCCGCGTCCCGGTGGGAGCGCACCCCGCCCCGGGGCCCAGTGCTGCGGTGGCGGCCGGCCCTGCTGGCCGTCACCGTGCTGCTCGTCGCCGCCGCGGCCTGGTGGGCGGTGGCCTGGCTGACCACCCCGGCGCCGCCCGCGGCGGTCCCGGCGGCCGCGGCCGGTGCAGGCATCCCGCAGACCGGCGCGCCCTCCGCCGCCTCGACGGCGGCCGGCACCGACGCGCGGACGCCCGAGGCGGGGCCGTCGGGGGAGGCGTCCGGGTCCGCCGGGTCCACCCCGCTGCGGGTGCACGTGGTGGGCGAGGTCGCCCGGCCGGGTGTGGTCAGCCTCGCGCCGGGCTCCCGGGTGGCCGACGCCGTGCGCGCGGCCGGGGGCCCGACCCGGCACGCCCGGGCGGAGCGCATCAACCTCGCGGCCCCGCTGGACGACGGCCAACAGGTCCTCGTCCCCTCCGCCCACACGCCGCAGGACGCCCTGGACCGGGTGGCCGGGGCCGCGCAGGCTCAGCCCACGCCGACCACGGGCGGGGCCGGTGCCACTGGCGAGCCTGGCGGTGCCGAGCCCCGCGGCACCGTGGACCTGAACACCGCCGACGCCGCAGGCCTGCAGACCCTGCCCGGCGTCGGCCCCGCCACGGCGGAGAAGATCATCGCCCACCGCGAGACGGTCGGCCCGTTCACCGGCCTGCAGGACCTGGACGCGGTGCCCGGCATCGGCCCGGCCACGCTTGACCGGCTCCGCGACCTCGTCTCGTGGTGAACCCGGCCCCGGGCCCGCCCAACGATCCCGTGGACCGCCGCGCCCGGCACCGCGAGGTGCCCGGCCCGCTCGAGGCCCGGTGGGTGCCCGCCCTGCTCGGGTGCCTCACCCTGGGGATCCTCGGCGTCGGCTGGGACGCCCCGGCCCGGTCGGCGGCGGCCCTCACGGGGCTGGCCGTCGCCGCGGCCGCCATCCTGGGCGCCGCCCGCTCGACCGGTCGGATACGGGGCGTGGCCACCGCGACGGCGCTGGCCGGCGTGGCCGCGGCCCTGATGCTGCAGCACTCGGCCGGGCCCGCCGCCGCGGCCAGCGGCAGCGGCTGGACCGGCGCGGTGCACGCGGGCTCACCGCTGCGGCTCGAGCTGACCCTGGACGGGCCCGCCACCCGGAGCGAGGCGACCTTCGGCCCACGCTGGAGCGTGCCCGTGCGGGTCGAGACGTTCGGTCATCCGCCGCGGGCCCCCGAGGCGGCCGTGACGGCCCGACTCACGGGCGGGGGCGCACCGCCCGCGACGATCGTCGCGCCGGAGGGCGGGACGTGGGCCCCCGACGGCGGGCCGGGATCGCGGGTGTGCGTCGTGGCCCGGCCGTCGAGGTCCGGTTCCACCGTGTTCCTGGCCGCCGCGTCCGCCCCGCAGCCGGGACCCTGCCCCGGCGGGACGCAGACGGCAGGCGGGGCCACCGGCGGTGACCCGGGCCCCCCGCGGCGGGAGGCGCTGCGCGCCGCGTTCCGTCAGTCTGCGGAGGGCACGGTCGGCGCTGCGCCGGAACTCATCCCGGGGCTGGTGCTGGGCGACCGCTCCGCCCAGGGGGCCGCCCTCGACGACGCCATGAAGGCCTCGGGCCTGTCGCACCTGTCTGCCGTGTCCGGGGCCAACGTGGCCATGATCCTCGGCGCGGTCGCGATCACCCTGCGCAGCGCGCGGGTGCACCGGGCGGTGGTCCTCAGCGCCGGGCTGGCGGTCCTCGGGGTGTTCGTGGTCGTCGTGGGGCCGGAGCCGTCCGTGCTCCGGGCGGCCGTGATGGGCGCCCTCGGAGCGCTCGCGGTGTTCTTCGGCCGCGCGCGGCAGGCGTTCGGACTCCTGACGGTGGGCGGCACGGCCCTGCTCGTCGCGGTGCCGGCCCTCGCCGTGGAACCGGCCTTCCACCTCTCCCTGGCCGCGACCGCGGGCATCGTCCTGGCCGGCGCGCCCCTCGACCGTGCGCTGCACGCCGGGCTCGGCCGGATGCTGCCCGACGTCGTAGCGCGGTGGCTCTCGGCGTCGCTCGCGGTGACCGTGGCCGCCCACCTGGCCTGCCAGCCGATCATCCTGGCCATGACCGGTGAGGTGTCGGCCTACGCGGTGCCGGCCAATCTGCTGGCCGCCCCGGCCGTGCCGCCCGTGACCGTCCTGGGCACCCTCGCCGCGGCCCTCGCCCTGCCCGCGCCGGGGATCGCGGCCGCCCTCGTGGCCGTGATCCAGTGGCCCGCGGCCTGGATCGGGTGGGTCGCCCACACCAGCGCCTCCCTGCCCGGGGCGCTGCGTCCGTGGCCGGCCGGAGCCCTCGGCGCCGGGCTGGGCGTCCTGCTGGTGGCCGCGACGCTCCTCGGGTTCGCCGCCGTGCTCCTGCTCGAACGACGCCGGACCGCCCCTGTCCGGCGTGTCGGCCGCAGCGCGCCGCGGACCCGCGAGCGCCTCCCCGCCCTGGTCGTGCTCGCCGCCGCCCTGGCCGCGGCCACCACGGGGGCGGTCGGGGCGGTCCTCGTGCCGCGGTCCTCGGGCTCGGCCCCGCCGGACTGGGCGGTGGCGTTCTGCGACGTCGGCCAGGGGGACATGGCCGTGTTCCGGTCCGGCCCGCGCGCGGGGGTCGTCGTCGACGTCGGGCCCGAGCCGGGGCTCGCACGTCGCTGCCTCGACGACCTCGACGTAGACCGGGTGGACGCCGTGCTGCTCACCCACCTGCACGCCGACCACGCCGGGGGACTGGCCGGCGTGGTCGACCGCGCCTCCCGCGGGGCGGTGCACTACGCGACCCGGGACGCACCGGCGCAGGGCCGGGAAGGGCGCGGAGGCGAGGCGGACGGCGTCGACCCGCTCGCCGACGCGGCACGGCTCCGCACCGGCGCGACGGGCACGGCCGGGCCGGTGCGGTGGCACGTGCTGCTCGCCGACGCGCGGGCCCCCGAGGAGAACGACGCCTCCGCCCAGGTGCTGGTCACCGTCGAGAGCGGGGCCGGTCCGGTCACGACGCTGGTCACCGGCGACATGGAGGAGGACGCCTCCGCGGCGTGGGTCGCGGGGCGCCGGTCCGATGCCGCCGCACCGCCGCGCGTGGACGTGCTCAAGGTCGCCCACCACGGGGCCCGCAACGGTGGGACGGCCGTGCCGCGCGCGGCCGGCGCCCGCCTGCACGTGGTCTCCGTGGGCGCCGACAACCCGTACGGCCACCCCCACCGGGCCACGGTGGACGCGCTCGGCCGCCTCGGGCCGGTGGCCCGCACGGACCTGCACGGCACGCTGGCCCTCACGGCCGCGGACGGCCCCGACCCCGACGGCGCGCCCGAGATCGCGGTCCACACCGTCCGCCCGCCCTCGAGCGTCCGCACCGGACCTTAGGATGGGACGCATGTCCGCCGCCCGCAGCCCCCGTTCCGGCCGAGCCGGCCGCACCGACCCGCTGGCCTGGCGGAGGGCCGAGCCCGCCCCGCTCATGCTCCTCAAGGGGCCCGAGGACCATGCCGCCCGCTGGGTGACGGACCGCGTGACCCAGGCTCTGCGCGAGCGTCACGGTCAGCTGGAGATCCACCGGCTCCGCGCGGGGGAGTACCAGCCCGGCCAGCTGGCCACCGCGGCCAGCCCGTCCCTCTTCGCCGAGCCCACCCTCATCACGGTCGAGGGCCTCGAGGCCATGAACGATGCGTTCCTCGAGGACGCCCTGCGCCTCGTCCAGCAGGGCCCCGGCGCGGACGACGTCACGCTCGTGCTGCGTCACACCGGCGGCACCCGCGGCAAGAGGCTGCTGGATGCCGTCGCGAAGGCCGGCACGGTGGTCGAATGCGTGCCGCTGAAGAAGGACGAGGAGCGGCTGGCCTTCGTGCAGGCCGAGTTCCGCGACCGGCGTCGGCGCATCGACGAGGAGGCGGCCCGCGCGCTCATCCGCGCCACCGGCGCCTCGCTCACGGAGCTCGCGGCCGCGTGCGCCCAGCTCGTCGACGACACCGAGGGCGTCGTCAGCGTCGAGACCGTGGACACGTACTACAGCGGCCGCGTGGAGGCCACGAGCTTCGCGGTGGCCGACGCGGCGCTCGAGGGGCAGGCGGCGAGGGCCGTCTCCCTCGTGCGGCACGCGATGGCCACCGGCGTCCACCCGGTGATGATCACCGCGGCACTCGCGCTCAAGGCGCGGCAGGTGGCGCGGATGATCGACGCCCGCCGGCCCGCCGCCGAGCTGCCGTCCCTGCTCGGGGTGGCCCCGTTCCAGGTGCGCTACATCCAGCAGGCGGCGCGGCACTGGACGGCGGCCGGCATCGCGCAGGCCGTGGAGTGGATCGCCCAGGCCGATGCCGAGGCCAAGGGCGCCTCCCGCAACCCGGAGTTCGCCGTCGAGCGCGCGGTCATCCGCGTGGCCACCGCCGTCAGCCGCTGACGGCGCCGCCGGACGGCATCCCTCGGGGGCAGCCCGGACACGACGCGGCCCCCGCACCGATCGCTCGGGGCGGGGGCCGCGGTCACAGCCGGGGGGCGTGGATCAGCCGAGGAGGGCCTTCACGCGGGCGGCGATGCCGGACTTGCGGTTCGCGGCCTGGTTCTTGTGGATGACGCCCTTCGAGGCGGCCTTGTCCAGCTTGCGGGAGGCGGTGCGCAGCGCGGCGGCGGCGGCCTCGGGCTCGCCGGCGGCGACGGCCTTGTCCACGGCGCGGATGGCGGTCTTCAGCTCGGACTTCACCGCGACGTTGCGCTGGCGCGCCTTCTCGTTGGTGAGGATGCGCTTCTTCTGGGACTTGATGTTAGCCAAATCGGGTCCTTCGTCGTCGGCGGCGCGGACGAGGGTCCGGGCGCCGCATGAACAGGGGGTCGTGGAGGGTGCCCGGATCCGTGGACTGAGCGGCGTGGGGAACACCGATGATGACCCGTTCCGGGGGTGCCCGTCGACCGGCGGACACAATGCGGACGATCCTACCACCCAGACCCTGCGATCCGCGCGGCCGACTCAGCGCCCCCGCCGCCGGGCGCGGGCCAGCGCGGCCGTGACCCGGTCGAAGGCCGCCCGGTCCAGGACGCCGCCCTCCCGGCGCACCGCGGCCGGATCCACGCGGACCACCCGGTCCAGCTTCACCTCCGAGGCGCGGCCGGACCGGTCCCAGGCGCCCGCGCCCACGTCCACGTAGTCCTCGTCGCGGGCCAGGGCGTTGTTCCGGTCCCGGCTGGTCAGCATGAGCCCGAGCAGGTGCGCCCCGTCCCGGCCGATCAGGAGCACGGGGCGGTCCTTGCCCCGGCCGTCCATCTCCTCGTACGGCACCCAGGTCCACACGACCTCGCCCGGCCCGGCCGTCGGCCCGGGCACGGGCGCGTACTCGACGCGGACGGTGCCGGTGAAGTCCGGCAGGGACACGTGGCGGCCGGCGTCCTGTCGCCGGGGCCGGCGCTCCTGCCCGGGCCCGGGCATCGGCCACGAGTCGGTGGGCTCCGTGGGGTCCCACGCGGGCCCGGGAGGCCCGGGCGGGCCCGGGAAGGGCGACGGGCCGCTCCGGTCGCCGGCCCGTCGACCGGCCTCGGAGGCGGCCCGGCGCGGCCGGGCGTCGTCGCGGAGGGCGCCGATCAGGCGTGCCGTCCGGCGGCCGAGGGACAGGGCGCGATGCAGGTCGAAGGCGATGGGCGTGAATCTAGTGGACGCGCGGGCCCGGCGTCCGGGTCGGGTCGGCGGCGGGACATGAGAGACTAGGCGGTCAGAGTCCCGTCCCCGTCACCCGTAGAGGAAGTGCCCGTGTCGCCCCTGGCGTCGAACCCCCCGGTGCCCGCTGCCACCGACCCCTCGGTGATCCGCAACTTCTGCATCATCGCCCACATCGACCACGGCAAGTCCACGCTGGCGGACCGCATGCTGCAGGCCACCGGCGTCGTGCAGCCTCGCGACATGAAGGCCCAGTACCTGGACCGCATGGACATCGAGCGTGAGCGCGGCATCACCATCAAGTCCCAGGCCGTGCGCATGCCCTGGTCCGTGGACGGGGTGGACTACGCCCTGAACATGATCGACACCCCCGGGCACGTGGACTTCACCTATGAGGTCTCCCGCTCGCTGGCCGCATGCGAGGGCGCGATCCTGCTGGTGGACGCCGCCCAGGGCATCGAGGCCCAGACCCTGGCGAACCTCTACCTCGCCATGGAGCACGAGCTGGAGATCATCCCCGTGCTCAACAAGATCGACCTGCCCGCCGCGGATCCGGACCGCTACGCGGCCGAGCTGGCCTCCCTGATCGGCTGCGAGCCCGAGGACGTGCTGCGCGTCTCCGGCAAGACGGGCGTCGGCGTCGAGGACCTGCTGGACCGCGTGGTCCGCGCCATCCCCGGCCCGGAGGGGGACGCGGACGCCCCGGCCCGCGCGATGATCTTCGACTCCGTGTACGACACCTACCGGGGCGTCGTCACGTACGTGCGCGTCGTGGACGGCCGGCTCTCCCCGCGGGAGAAGGTCCGCATGATGTCCACGGGCACCACCTACGAGCTCCTCGAGATCGGCGTCTCCTCCCCGGAGCCCGTGCCCACGAACGGTCTGGCCGCGGGCGAGGTGGGCTACCTCATCACCGGCGTGAAGGACGTGCGTCAGTCCAAGGTGGGCGACACGGTCACCAACCACGCCCACCCGGCGGAGCAGTCCCTGGGTGGCTACGAGGACCCCAAGCCCATGGTGTTCTCGGGCCTGTATCCCATCGACGGCTCGGACTATCCCGTGCTGCGTGACGCCCTGGACAAGCTCAAGCTCAACGACGCCGCGCTCGTCTACGAGCCGGAGACCTCGGTCGCGCTGGGCTTCGGCTTCCGCGTCGGCTTCCTCGGTCTGCTGCATCTGGAGATCGTGCGCGAGCGCCTCGAGCGCGAGTTCGACCTCGATCTCATCTCCACCGCGCCCAACGTGGTCTACGAGGTCACCCGGGAGGACCGTGAGGTCGTCACCGTGACCAACCCCTCCGAGTTCCCCGAGGGCAAGATCCTCGAGGTGCGCGAGCCCATGGCCTCGGCCACGATCATCGTGCCGGCGGAGTTCATCGGCGCCGTCATGGAGCTGTGCCAGGCCAAGCGCGGCAACCTCAAGGGCATGGACTACCTCTCCGAGGAACGCGTGGAGATCCGCTACTGGATCCCCCTGGCCGAGATCGTGTTCGACTTCTTCGACCAGCTCAAGTCCCGCACCAAGGGGTACGCCTCGCTGGACTGGAAGGCCGACGGCGACCAGGTCGCCGACCTCGTCAAGGTGGACATCCTGCTCCAGGGCGAACAGGTGGACGCGTTCTCCTCCATCACCCACAGGGACAACGCCTACGCGTACGGCGTGATGATGACGGGCAAGCTCAAGGAGCTGATCCCGCGCCAGCAGTACGAGGTGCCGATCCAGGCCGCCATCGGCTCGCGCATCATCGCCCGCGAGAACATCCGCGCGATCCGCAAGGACGTGCTCTCCAAGTGCTACGGCGGAGACATCTCCCGCAAGCGCAAGCTGCTCGAGAAGCAGAAGGAGGGCAAGAAGCGCATGAAGATGGTCGGCCGGGTCGAGGTCCCGCAGGAGGCCTTCATCGCCGCCCTATCCTCGGACGGCGCCGGCGCCGACCAGGCCGCGAAGAAGTAAGTGCCCGCCCTGCCCCTCGGCGAGCCCGTCCCCGACGACGGCCGGCTGCCGGCCGACGTCGGGCAGCGGGTGCGCGCGGCCGCCCGCGACGGCGCGGCGCGCACCTTCAGCCTGTACGTCCACGTGCCGTTCTGCACGGTGCGCTGCGGCTACTGCGACTTCAACACGTACACGGCCGTCGACTTTGGCCCCGGCGCGGGTCGCGGCGACTACTGGGAGTCGGCGGTCGCGGAGCTGGACTTCGCCGCGGACGTGCTCGCGTCCTCGGACGTGCCCGCCCGCCCGCTGCACACGGTGTTCTTCGGCGGCGGCACGCCCACGCTCCTGCCGGCCGCGGACCTCGTGCGCATCCTCCAGGCGGCGGTGGACCGGTTCGGGATCGCGCCCGGCGCGGAGGTGACCACCGAGGCCAACCCGGACACGATCACCCCGGAGTACGCCCGCCAGCTCGCGGCCGGCGGCTTCACCCGCCTCTCCCTGGGCATGCAGTCCGCGATGCCGCACGTGCTCGCCACGCTCGAGCGCACCCATCGGCCCGAGTCCGTCCCCGCCGCCGTCGCCGCGGCCCGCGAGGCCGGCCTGGAGGTGTCCCTGGACCTGATCTACGGGACCGCGGGGGAGTCCCTCGCCGACTGGCGGGCCACGCTCGAGGCCGCAGTCGTCCTGGCCCCGGACCACGTGAGCGCGTACTCGCTGATCGTGGAGGAGGGCACCAAGCTCGGGGCCCAGGTGGCCCGCGGCGAGGTGGCGGACGTGGACCCCGACGACCAGGCGGACAAGTACCTGCTCGCCGAGGAGCTGCTCAGCGCCGCCGGCTACCGCTGGTACGAGGTGTCCAACTGGGCGCGGGATCCGCGGGGGTCCGGGGTCCACCGCGCGCGGCACAACGTGGCGTACTGGGAGGACCAGGACTGGTGGGGGATCGGCCCGGGCGCGCACTCGCACCTCGCCGGCGTCCGGTTCTGGAACGCCAAGCACCCCGCCGCCTACGCGCAGCGGCTGGCCACGGGGGTCACCCCCGCCGTCGGCCGCGAGCGGCCCGACGCCGACGCGCGGCGCCTCGAGCGCATCATGCTCGCGGTGCGCACGGTGGGCGGGCTCCCGACCGCGGAGCTCGTCTCGGAGACGCCGGGGGAGGCCGCGCGGATCCGCGGGGCGATCGCCGAACTCATCGCCGCGGGCCTGCTGGACGGGCGCGCCGCCGTCGACGGGCGCATCATCCCGACGCTCGAGGGGCGGCTGCGCAACGACGCGATCGTCCGGGCGCTGGCCGGCTTCTGACCGGCCGACCCCGGGTCAGCGCAGGATGCGCAGGTTGAACGGGTACCGGAACGGACGGCCCTTGGACACGTGCGAGGCGCCCATCACGCCGTAGACCGCCATGGCGGCCCACGTGAGCGCGCCGAGGATCGCGAAGATCGGGCCGACCACCGGCAACAGGGACAGGAAGAAGAACAGGAGCGTGATGAGCGTGGGCGGCCCGGAGAAGTTCAGGGCCTCCCGCGACTCCTGCGAGGTGAACGGGCCGCGGTCGCGATAGAGCAGCCACACGACCAGCGGGCCGAGCACGCCGAACGCCAGACTGAGATGGGCCAGCGCCGCGCGGTCACGGTCCTGCTTCGCCGTGAGCGGGGCGCCGCGGCCGCCGGCCGAGACGAGCCAGGCGGGCGGGCCGTGGCCGGTGCGGCCGGCGTCGGGCTGCGCGCGGGTGTTCACGAGGGGCTCCTCCTGGATCGCGGGACCCGCGCGCCGGGGACCGGGCGCAGGGCATGGGCCAGCATAGCGCGGGCGGGCGGGGGCCGCGCCGAGATCAGTGCTCGGGTGCGGCGGTGAGGAAGTCGATGAGCTCCTCCACGCGGCCCAGCAGGGACGGCTCGAGGTCCGCGTACGTGGTGACGTGGGAGAGCAGCCGCTTCCACCCCAGCCCCGTGGCCTCCTTGCTCCCGTGCGGCCAGCCCAGTCCCCGCAGGATCCCCGTCTTCCAGTCCTGCCCCTTCGGCACGACGGGCCACGCGGGGATGCCGAGGACGGAGGGCTTGATGACCTGCCAGACGTCCACGTAGGGGTGACCGAGGATGAGCACGTTGCCCGCGGCCCCCGGCACGCGCATGGCCTCGGCCGCGAGGCGCTCCTCCTTGGACCCGGTGACGAGATGGTCCACGAGGATCCCGAGCCGGCGCCGCGGACCGGGGGCGAACGCACGGATCGCCCCGGCGAGGTCGTCCACGCCGTGCAGGGGCTCCACGACGATGCCCTCGAGGCGCAGGTCCTCGCCCCACACCTTCTCCACCAGCTCGGCGTCGTGCACGCCCTCCACCCAGATGCGAGAGGCGCGGGCAGTGCGGGCCCGCGCCCCCTCGACCCGTCGCGAGCCGGAGGCGGTGCGGGCCGGCGCCGCCGGGGCCGCGGCGGTCGGGGGGACCAGGGTCACGGGCTCGCCGTCGATCCAGAAGCCGCCGCCGAGGGGGAAGCCGCGGCGCACGCCGCGGCGGTCCTCCAGGACCACCACGTGCACGCCGCCGGAGCGCTCGATGCCGCTCACGGCCCCGGTGAACCCGGAGGCCACGTCCTCGACCACCGTGCCGGGGGTGGCGGGCACATCGGGGACGGTCCGGGCGGGGCGGCGCGTCAGGTCGTCGTGGCCCGCGGGGCCCCAGCTGCTCCAGTCCATGGGAGAGCACGGTAGCAACGGGGGCGGGCGATCACCGTGAGCGAAGCCGTGCGGGCCGGTCGGGTCGTCCCCCGGGTCGGACGGTAGCATTGGCACTTGACCCGCCGGAGTGCCAGCCAGGGGCACCTCCGGGGTCGCCCCGGATCCCGACGGACCAGAGGAGGACCGAGATGTCGGAGCAGCCCCGCCGCCTGCAGGTGCTCCAGGCGATCGTGGAGGACTACGTGGCGCTGCGCGAGCCCGTGGGCTCCAAGGCGCTCGTGGAACGGCACGCCCTGGGCGTGTCCTCCGCGACCGTGCGCAACGACATGGCTGCGCTCGAGGAGGAGGGCCTCATCGTGGCCCCGCACACCTCCGCCGGGCGCGTCCCCACGGACAAGGGCTACCGCGTGTTCGTCGACCGCCTCTCCGAGGTGAAGCCGCTGTCCCCCGCCGAGCGCCGGGCCGTGCGGACCCTGCTGGACCCGGAGACGGACACCGAGCACATGATGGAGTCCACGGTGCGCCTCCTGGCCCAGCTGACCCAGCAGGTCGCCGTCGCGCAGTTCCCCCACGAGGACGGCTCCACGATCCGCCACCTCGAACTGGTCTCCCTCGCGCCCACGCGCGTGCTCGTGGTCCTCATCCTGTCCACGGGGCGGGTGGACCAGCGGCACGCCGTGCTGGACCGTCCGGTCGACGAGGCGGAGCTGTCCGTGCTCCGCGGCCTCCTGCTGGACGCCCTGCTGGGGCTCGGTCCGGTGCAGGCGGCCACCGTGGTGGACGACGTCGTCACCCGGGTCCGCCCGGAGCACCGGCCGGCCGCGGCCCTCGTGGCCGCGGCCGTCCAGGACCTGCTCGAGGCCGGCCGGCAGGACCGCATCGTCCTGGCCGGCACCGCCAACCTGGCCCGCTCCCCGGGGGACTTCGGCGCGTCCATCGGGCCGATCCTGGAGGCGCTCGAGGAGCAGGTGGTGCTGCTGCGCCTGCTCACGGAGATGGAGCAGGACGCCCACGGGGTGTCCGTGCGGATCGGCTCCGAGAACGCCGGATCGCTCGCGGACACCTCGGTGGTCGCGGCCGCCTACGGCCCCGGCGCCGTGGCGAAGCTCGGCGTCATCGGTCCGACCCGGATGGACTATCCGGGCACCATGGCCGCCGTCCGGGCGATCGCCCGCTATCTCTCCCGCATCCTGACCACCTGACGTGCCTCCGCGCGTCCTGGCGGGCCCCGTCCCGCACCGCCCCACGTCCCGCTCGCCCCGAGAGGAATCCCCACCGTGACCGACCACTACGAGACGCTCGGCGTCAGCCGTGACGCCAGCACCGAGGAGATCCGCCGCGCCTACCGCAAGCTCGCGCGCACCCACCACCCGGACGTCAACCCCGACCCGGAGGCGGCCGAGCAGTTCAAGCGCATCTCCCACGCCTATGAGGTGCTCTCGGACGAGGACCGGCGTCGGGCCTACGACACGACGGGCAATGAGAACGGCCAGGCCGGCTTCCCGGGCGGCTTCGGTGGGGCGGGCGGCTTCGGGGGCTTCGCCGACATCTTCGAGACCTTCATGAACGCGGCCGGCCAGGGCGGCCGCGGTGGCCCCGCCAGCCGCGCCCGCCGCGGCCAGGACGCGCTGGTGATCGCGCGGATCGACCTGCGCGACGCGGTCTTCGGCGGCGAGCAGACCATTGAGCTGGACACGGCCGTGCGCTGCGAGCGGTGCGGGGGCTCGTGCTGCGAGCCCGGCACCCAGCCGGAGACCTGCCAGACCTGTCAGGGCCACGGCATGATCCAGCGCCCCGTGCGGTCGCTGCTGGGCACCGTCATGGCCACCGAGGCCTGCCCCGCCTGCCAGGGGTTCGGCACCGTCATCCCGACGCCCTGCCACGAGTGCGACGGGCAGGGCCGCGTCCGCACCCGGACGTCGCTGACCCTGCGCATCCCCGCGGGCGTGGACGACGGCACCCGCATCCACCTCGCCGGCCGCGGCGAGGCCGGCCCGGGCGGCGGCCCGAACGGCGACCTCTACGTGGAGATCGCGGTCCGCCCGGACGAGACCTTCCGCCGCGAGGGCGACCACCTGGCCACCACCGTGACCGTCCCCATGGCGGCCGCGGCCCTGGGCACCACCGTCACGCTGGACACCCTGGACGGCAAGCAGTCCGTCAGCCTGGACCCGGGTGTGCAGTCCGGCCACGTCGAGGTCCTCCAGGGCCTGGGCGTCGGCCGCCTGCGCGGGCAGGGCCGTGGTGACCTCAAGGTGGACGTGGTGGTCACCACGCCCACCGACCTGGACGACGAGCAGCGCCAGCTCCTGGAGCGCCTGGCGGAGGTGCGCGGCGAGGAGGTCGTGCACGGCGCACCCCAGGCCAGGGGCATGTTCGCCCGGCTGCGGGAGAACCTGAGGAACCTGTGACCGCCCCCCTGTTCCACCTCGAGCCGGGCGCTCTGGCCGGCGCGAGCGCCGGCGTGGAGGTCGTCTTCGGTGGCCCCGAGGCCCGCCACGCCGCCGCGGCCATGCGCCTGGCCCCCGGGGAGGCCGTGATCCTGGCCGACGGGTCGGGCACGCTCGGCCACGGCACCGTGCTCGCGGCCGCCCCGGACGGGGTGTCCGTGCGGCTGGACGCGGTGGCGGAGGAGCCGGCACCCACCCCGGCGCTCGTGCTCGTCCAGGCCCTCGCCAAGGGCGATCGGGACCTCATGGCGGTCCAGGCCGCCGTCGAGCTCGGCGTGACCGCCGTGGTGCCCTGGGAGGCCGAGCGCTCGATCGTCCGCTGGAAGGGCCCCAAGGCCGCCAAGGCCCGCCAGAAGTGGGCGGACACGGCCCGCGCGGCCGCCAAGCAGGCGCGTCGCGCCCGGGTGCCCGCGGTCCGGGACCACGTCTCCGGGACGGCGGTGGCCGGGCTGGTCCAGGACGACGACGGCGGCCGGCTCGTCCTCGTGCTGCACGAGGACGCGGAGCACGGGGTGTCCTCGGTGCCGGCGGAACGACTCTCCGAGGCCGCCGAGATCGCCGTCGTCGTGGGCCCCGAGGGCGGGATCGGCGCGGCCGAGCTCGAGGCCTGCGTGGCAGCGGGGGCCGTGCCGGTGCGGCTCGGCCCGCACGTGCTGCGCGCCTCCACGGCCGGCCCCGCCGCCCTCGCCGTGCTCCAGCACCGGCTCGGCCGCTGGTGAGCCCCGGCAGGACCGCGCACCGACGCCTAGACTGGATTCGATGTCCCGCCCCCGCGACCCCGAGGTGATCCGCCCCATCGTGACCGTGCCCCCCACGACCCCGACCCCGCCCGCCACTGCGCACGAGGGCGTCGCGTTCGAATCCGCCGACCTCATGGTCCGCACCCTCGGACCGCAGGACGCCCTGCTGCGGATCCTCGGCGGCGTGTTCCCCACCGTGGACGTCACGGTCCGCGACCAGCGGCTGGACCTGGCCGGGCCGGTGGCCGACGTGGCCACGGTGCGGCGCGTCGTCGAGGACCTGCGCTCGATCGCCCGCCGCGACCAGGCGGTCACCCCCGAGGTGATGGGCCAGGTCGTCCATCACGTCCGCGGAGCCGCCACCGGGCGCGGCGCGGGTCAGCTGCACCTGGACTCGATCCTCTCGGGCCGGGGTCGCCGCATCCGCGCGAAGACCCTGCACCAGCAGGACTACGTGGAGGCGATCGACCGCTCCACCGTCGTCTTCGGCGTCGGCCCGGCCGGCACCGGCAAGACCTACCTGGCCATGGCCAAGGCCGTGCAGGCGCTGCAGGCCAAGGAGGTCAACCGGATCATCCTCACCCGCCCGGCCGTCGAGGCCGGCGAGCGTCTCGGCTTCCTGCCCGGCGGGCTCTCCGAGAAGATCGACCCGTACCTGCGCCCCCTGTACGACGCGCTGCACGACATGATCGAGCCCGAGTCGATCCCGCGGCTGATGGAGGCCGGGACCATCGAGGTCGCCCCGCTGGCGTACATGCGCGGCCGCACCCTGAACGACGCGTTCGTGATCCTCGACGAGGCCCAGAACACCACCGGCGAGCAGATGAAGATGTTCCTGACCCGCCTCGGCTTCGGTGCGCGCATGGTCGTCACGGGCGACACCTCGCAGGTGGACCTGCCGCGCGGCACCCAGTCCGGCCTGGCCCAGGCCGTCGAGGTGCTCGAGGGGATCGAGGGACTGGAGATGGTCCGCTTCGACTCCTCGGACGTGGTCCGGCACTCGCTGGTGAGCGCCATCGTGGACGCCTACGACGCCGCCCGCGGCCCCGCGGAGCGGTCCCAGAAGCGAGGAGGGGCCCGCCGTGGCCGTTGAGATCCTGAACGAGTCGGGGATCGAGGTCCCCGAGGACGCGCTGCTGCGCATGGCCCGGCACGTGTACGCGCGCCTGCACGTCCACGAGCGCGCCGAGACGGCCGTGACCGTCGTGGACGCCGCGCGCATGGCCGAGCTGCACGAGGAGTGGATGGACCTGCCCGGGCCCACCGACGTGATGAGCCTGCCCATGGACGAGCTGACCCCCGGCTCGCCCGAGGCGCCGGCCGAGGGCGTGCTGGGCGACGTCGTGCTCTGCCCCGAGGTCGCCGCCGAGCAGGCGGCGCGCGGCGGGCACTCCCGTGACGACGAGCTGCTCCTGCTGCTCACCCACGGCATGCTCCACCTGCTCGGGTACGACCACGTCGAGGACGCCGAGCGCGAGGAGATGTTCACGCTCCAGGATCGGCTCGTCTCCGAGGTCCTCGGCCGGCCCGCCCCGGCCCCCACCGTCGAGGATTGACGGCACCGCCCATGCTGACACCCGCCGTCCTCTTCGCCCTCTTCCTGGTCTTCCTCGGCCTGACCTGGACGCTGTCCCTGGCCGAGTCCGCGTTCTCCTACCTCTCCCGGCGGGATGCGGAGGACATCGTCCGCGAGCAGCCCGGCTCCAAGGTCCTGGAGATCGCCCGCGAGCGGGAGAGCCACCTCGGGGCCCTGCGGGTCTGGCGCTTCGTGGCCGAGGCCCTGTCGGCCGTCTGCCTGACCGCGGCCGCCGACGCGGTGGTGGACGACACGTGGCTCGCCGTGGCGATCGCCGCGGTCGTGCTCGTGGGCGTGGCCGCCCTGCTGGGCGTCTGGAGTCCGCGGCCGATCGGCTCCCGCAACGAGGCCGCCGTCGCCCGCCGCCTCGGCGGGCTCGTGTGGGTGCTCCGCCGAGCCCTGGGCCCGCTCGCCGCCCGCCTGGACCGGGACCGGCGCCGTCGCGAGGTCGAGCCGGAGGACGAGGACGACTTCCAGGAGCGCCACCTGCGCGAGTTCGTCGCCCGCGCCCACGACGCGGACGTGCTCGCCGACTCCGAGGCGGAGCTGATCCAGTCGGTGTTCTCCATGAACGACACCATCGTCCGCTCCGTCATGGTGCCGCGCACCGACGTCGTCACGATCGACGCGGACCACACGCTCGGCCAGGCCATGGCCCTGTTCCTGCGCTCCGGCAACTCCCGCATCCCGGTGATCGGCGAGGACGCCGACGACATCCGGGGCATGCTGCACCTCAAGGACGTCACCCGCGCCCTGCACCACGACGGCGCTGCGACCGACACCCCCGTCACCGAGGTCATGCGCGACGTCCGCTTCGTCCCCGAGTCGAAGTCCGTGGCGACCCTCCTGCAGGAGCTGCAGCGCGACTCCACCCACGTCGCCGTGGTGGTGGATGAGTACGGCGGCACGGCGGGGCTCGTGACGCTCGAGGATCTCATTGAGGAGATCGTCGGCGAGATCTACGACGAGGACGACCACCCGGACCGCCCCGAGGTGGAGTTCGTCGCGCCCGGCGTCTACTCCGTCGACGCGCGCATGGGCATCCACGACTTCCGCGAGGAGTTCGAGCTGCCGGAGGAGGACGAGGACGACGACGTCGACACGGTCGGCGGCCTCCTCGCCAAGGAGCTCGGCCGCGTCCCGATCCAGGGCTCGCGCGTCGTGGTCCAGGGGATCGAGCTCGTCGCGGACACCCTCGAGCCCCGCCGCAACCGGGTCGCGCGCCTGCGCGTCTCCGAGACCCCCGACCGCCCGGTGCGGCTGCGCCGGCGCGAGGAGCGGGCCCACGGCGCCGCACCCGCCGACCCCGTGGCCTGAGCCGGCCGCCCCACCCCACGCCCCGCCTGACAAGGATGACCCCATGACCGATCTCGTCGATCCGGCCCGCGCCGCGGACGGCTTCCGTTCCGGCTTCGTCTCGCTCGTGGGCCGGCCGAACGCCGGCAAGTCCACGCTCACCAACGCGCTGGTGGGGGAGAAGGTGGCGATCACCTCCTCCAAGCCGCAGACCACGCGCCACACCATCCGCGGGATCGTCCACCGCGAGGACTTCCAGCTCGTGCTCGTGGACACCCCGGGCCTGCACCGGCCCCGCACCCTGCTCGGCGAGCGCCTCAACGACCTCGTGGCGGAGACGCTCAACGAGGTCGACGCCGTGGGCATGTGCCTGCCGGCCGACGAGGCGATCGGTCCCGGCGACCGGTTCATCGCCCAGCAGCTCTCGTACCTGCACCGCACCCCCGTGGTCGCCGTGGTCACCAAGACGGACAAGGTGGGCCCGGAGCAGCTCATGGCCCAGCTCGTTGCCGTGACCGCCCTGGGCGAGGAGGTCCTCGGGCCGGAGAACGGCGGGGAGGGCTTCGCGGCCGTCGTGCCGGTCTCGGCGGTGGCCGGCCGCCAGGTCGACGACGTCCTGGGCGTCTTCGCGGGCCTGCTGCCGGCCGGGCCGCCCCTGTACCCCGACGGCGAGCTCACGGACGAGCCGGAGGCGGTCATGGTCGCCGAGCTCATCCGGGAGGCGGCCCTGGAGGGAGTGCGCGACGAGCTGCCGCACTCGGTGGCCGTGGTGGTCGAGGAGATGTCCCTGCGCGAGGACCGCCCCGCGGATCGGCCCCTCATGGACGTGTGGGCGAACGTCTTCGTCGAGCGGGACAGCCAGAAGGGCATCATCATCGGCAAGGGCGGCTCCCGGCTGCGTGAGATCGGCGCGCAGGCGCGGGCGGGCATCGAGCGCATGCTCGGCACCAAGGTGCACCTGGACCTGCGGGTCAAGGTCGCCAAGGAGTGGCAGCGCGACCCCAAACAGCTCGGCCGACTCGGCTTCTGAGCCCGAGGCCCCGGCCCGGGCGCGCACGCGCCGGAGCGGGCCGCCGTCGTCGTGCGTCACACGGGGACGGCCTCCTGTGGCCCGGCCCACCTCGGTGCTAGGGTCGGGGGCATGTCCCTCCGCCTCGCGACGACAGCGCCGGCCACGGCCCGCCTGCTACTTCCCGGCCGCACGGTCCCCGTGCCAGGCCGTGATCCACGCCGCCTGAGCGCATGCGGAGGCAGGACGCCTCCCACCGGACCGGACACCCCGTGCGGAGCCCCTGACCTCCCGGTCCGGCCACCGACCACCCACCTTTCGCGCGCCCGCCGCGCGCACGTCGAGGGAGAACACGCATGAGCGCCCACCTGCAGAAGTCGTCGGGGATGAAGTTCCACAAGTACGTCCCGTTCCAGGACCAGATCGAGGTCGCCCTGCCGGACCGCACCTGGCCGGACAAGGTCATCGAGAAGGCGCCGCTGTGGTGCGCCGTGGACCTGCGCGACGGCAACCAGGCCCTGATCGACCCCATGGGCCCCGAGCGCAAGCTGCGCATGTTCCAGCTGCTCGTCGGCATGGGCTTCAAGGAGATCGAGGTCGGCTTCCCCTCCGCCTCGCAGACCGACTACGACTTCGTCCGCCAGCTCATCGAGGGCGACCACATCCCGGACGACGTCACCATCCAGGTCCTCACCCAGTCCCGTGAGCACCTGATCGAGCGCACCTTCGAGGCGCTCGAGGGCGCCGACCGGGCCATCGTGCACCTGTACAACTCGACGTCGGTGCTGCAGCGCCGCGTGGTGTTCCGGCAGGACGAGGACGGGATCGTGGACATCGCGACCTCCGGCGCGCGCCTGGTGAAGAAGTTCGAGGAGCAGCTCAAGGGCACGCAGATCACCTACGAGTACTCGCCCGAGTCCTACACGGGCACCGAGCTCGAGTTCGCCCGGCGCATCTCGGACGAGGTGGCCACGGTCCTGGAGGCCTCCACCGACCGCAAGATGATCCTGAACCTGCCGGCGACGGTGGAGATGTCCACCCCGAACGTGTACGCCGACTCGATCGAGTGGATGCACCGCAACCTGGAGCACCGCGACTCGCTCCTCCTCTCCCTGCACCCGCACAACGACCGCGGCACGGGCGTGGCCGCCGCCGAGCTGGGCTACCTGGCCGGGGCGGACCGCATCGAGGGATGCCTGTTCGGCAACGGCGAGCGCACCGGCAACGTCGACCTGGTGACGCTGGGCATGAACCTGTACTCGCAGGGCGTCGACCCCATGATCGACTTCTCCGACATGGACCACATCAAGCGCACGGTCGAGTACTGCAACCAGCTGGCCGTGCCCGAGCGCTCGCCGTGGGGCGGCGACCTCGTCTTCACGGCCTTCTCCGGCTCCCACCAGGACGCCATCAAGAAGGGCTTCGAGGCCATGGAGGTCGACGCGAAGGCGGCCGGCACGGACGTGGACGGCATCCCGTGGGCCGTGCCGTACCTGCCCATCGACCCGAAGGACATCGGCCGCTCGTACGAAGCCGTCATCCGCGTGAACTCGCAGTCCGGCAAGGGCGGCGTCGCCTACCTGCTCAAGTCCGAGCACAACCTGGACCTGCCGCGCCGCGCGCAGATCGAGTTCTCCCACGTCATCCAGGATCTGGCCGACGCCCAGGGCGGCGAGGTCTCCGGCGCCGACCTGTGGCGCGTGTTCCAGGACGAGTACCTGCCCGCCGACGCGGCCGAGGCGCAGTGGGGCCGCTACCGGCTCCGCTCGGTCTCCTCGGCCTCCGGCGAGGACGGCGCGTTCCGGATGGAGGCCGAGCTCGAGGTCGACGGCGTCACACAGACCCGCGCGGCGCAGGGCAACGGCCCGATCGACGCGTTCCTGCGCATCCTCGGCGAGGAGGGCGTGGACGTCCGCGTCCTCGACTACTCCGAGCACGCACTGTCCGAGGGCGGCGCGGCCATGGCCGCCGCCTACGTGGAGGCGGCCGTGGGCGACCGTGTCCTCTGGGGCGTCGGCCTGGACCACAACACCACCACCGCCTCGCTGAAGGCCGTGGTGTCCGCGGTGAACCGCGCCCTGCGCGCGTGAGCGGCTCCGGCTCCTCTTGGCGGGGTGCGCGGCACGGCGGCTACGCGGCGAACTCGTTCCGCACCGAGGCCATCGTGCTGCGCACCCACCGTCTGGGGGAGGCCGATCGCATCGTCGAGGCGCTCACCCCCGAGCACGGCCTGGTCCGGGCCGTGGCCAAGGGGGTGCGCAAGACATCCTCCCGGCTGGGCTCGGTGGTGGAGCCGTTCATGCACTCCACGCTCCAGCTCGCACGCGGCCGGGGCGAGCTGCACACCGTGAGCCAGGCGCAGCTGCTGCACCCGTACGCGACGATGCTGGCCGCCGACTACGACGCCTACACCGTCGCCGGCGCCCTCGCCGAGGCCGTCGAGCGGGTCCCCGCGGTCGACGACGACGGCCGGCGCGCCCAGTACCGCCTGTTCCACGGCGCGCTGGCCGCGCTGGCCCGTGGCGCGCACGACCCGCGGCTGATCCTGCACTCGTTCCTGCTGCGCGCGCTCGCCCAGGCCGGCTGGGCCCCCACCTTCGACCGGTGCGCCCGCTGCGGCGCCCCCGGCCCGCACACGGCGCTGCACGTGGGCCTCGGCGGGGCCGTCTGCCCGGAGTGCAGGCCACCCGGTGCCGCGCACCCGGCCCCGGAGACCTTCGATCTGCTCTCGGCCCTTGCAGCGGGGGACTGGGCCACCGCGGACGCCTCCGGGGGCCCCGCCCGCCGAGAGGCGGCCGGTATCGTGGCGGCGTACCTGCAGTTCCACGCCGAGCGGCGCCTGGTGTCCCTGTCCGTCCTGGACCAGGACCTCGGCCTCCCCGCCCCGCGCGTCGAGAGGAGACCATGAGCGCCGACCGTGCCCCGCAGCCCCCGCCGCCGCACCCCTCGGGTGCGGTCGCCCCGCGGATCGATCCGCGTTTCGTGCCCCGGCACGTGGCGATCGTGATGGACGGCAACGGGCGGTGGGCCAACCAGCGCGGCCTGCCCCGCACCGAGGGCCACCGGGCCGGCGAGGCGGCCCTGCTGGACGTCGTCGCCGGGGCGGTGGAGCTGGGGATCGGCCACGTGTCCGCGTATGCGTTCTCCACGGAGAACTGGCGGCGCTCGGCGGAGGAGGTGCGCTTCCTCATGGGCTTCTCCCGGGACGTGCTGCGCCGGCAGCGGGACACCCTGCACTCGTGGAACGTGCGGATCCGGTGGAACGGGCGGGCCCCGCGCCTCTGGACCCCCGTGATCCGGGAGCTGCAGGAGGCCGAGGAGCTCACGCGCCACAACACCGGCACCACCCTGCACATGTGCGTGAACTACGGCAGCCGGGCCGAGATCCTGGACGGCGTCCAGGCGATCGCCGAAGAGGTCCGGGCCGGCCGGATGCGGCCGGGGGAGATCAGCGAGGACGTCATCACCCGCTACCTCGACCGCGGTTTCCGCACGGGTCAGGACGTCGACGTCGTCCCGGACGTGGACCTGTTCCTGCGGACCTCGGGGGAGCAGCGCCTGTCCAACTATCTGCTGTGGCAGTCCGCCTACGCGGAGCTGCTGTTCCTGGACGTGCTGTGGCCGGACGTCGACCGGCGGACCCTGTGGGCCGCCGTCGAGACCTACGCCCGACGGGACCGCCGCTACGGCGGCGCCGTGGACACCCCTCAGCCGGCGCCGTCGTCCGGCGCGCCGGACTCGGCCTCGGACGCCGACGGCGGCGCGTAGGCCCCCAGCCACGTGAGCGTCGCGGCACCGGCCGCCTCGCGCACCGACGCGGGGGAGGCGAACACGTCGTGCAGCGCGTCGGGGAGCCGGTGGACGGTCACCCGGTCGCCGAGCCGCAGGGAGCGGCGGGCCATGGCGTCGGGGTCCAGGACGATGTCCGAGGTCAGCATCGCCTCGGCGTAGGACGTGCCCCGATGCCCGCGCGCGGAGACGAGCACGAGGATCGGCACGGTGACGTGGAGCCGCCCGGCCACGGCCCGGTGCCCCGAGAGGACCGCGCTCAGCCAGGCGGCCGGCACCTCGAACGCGTGCGGGGGACGCCAGAGCGGGTGCAGGTCCCATTCGCCCTCGGCCTGGTCCGAGAGGGTGCGCCAGTAGTGGTCGATGCGCGGCAGTGTGAGCATGGCGTAGGGCTTCATGGCGGAGACGGGCCCCACGATGGACTTCGCCAGCAGGCGCACCCCCGCGCTGCCCTGCATCTCCAGCCACGGGCTGTTGAGCACGAGCGCGGCGAGGCGGCCGGGATTCCGGTCCGCCCACAGCGCGGCGATCAGCCCGCCGGTGGAGTGTCCCATGAGGATGGGCGGCAGCGGGTGGTCCTGGGCGATGGTCTCGAACGCGGCCTCGAGGTCCGCGTCGTAGCGGGCCAGGTCGTCCGTCCAGCCGGGCGTCTGTCCCGCGCGCAGCGAGCGGCCGTAGTGGCGGAGGTCGACGGCGTGGAAGGCGTAGCCGGCGGCCTCGAACGCGCGGGCGAGCGGGGCGTTGTAGAAGTAGTCGCTCCAGCCGTGCACCGAGAGGATGGGTCGCCGGGCCGGGTCACGGGCGGCGTCGGTGCGCGGACGCACCACTGTGACAAGGTTCTGTCCTTGTTCATCGGTGTCGAGGCCGAGCGTGCATCGTTCGAAGCCCGGCAGCCCGTCCGGGACCCAGCCCAGGCCCGGCGGATCGTCGAGGAACGGGCGGGTGTCCTCCTCCGTCGGTCCGCCGGCGGGTGCGCCGTGCGGGGCGGAGGGGTCCGGGGGCGGCGGCTGGAGCGGGTCACGGGCCATCCGACCACTGTAGGAGGACCCCGGGCGGGCGGTAGGCCCGTGCGAGGATGGGGGCATGCAGCTGCCTGATCCCAAGTCCGCCGTCGACGGCATCCTGACCTCCCGCGCGCCTCGCCTGTACCCGCCCTTCTTCCGTGCCGTGTTCGGCGGCATGGACGCGGAGCAGGCGCACCATCGGGGCTTCGACGCGATCCGGCTGGTCGAGCGCACCGGGGCGTCCGCCGCCCTGCGCGCCGCCTTCCGCCCGGACCCGCTGCTCGCGCGCACGGTCATGGGCCTGCGGTTCCCGACGCCCTTCGGCCTGGCCGCGGGGTTCGACAAGGACGGCCGGGGGACCGCCGCCCTGGCCGACCTCGGGTTCGGCCACATCGAGGTCGGCACGATCACGGCGCAGCCGCAGCCCGGCAACCCGCAACCGCGACTGTTCCGTCTCGTGGACGACCGGGCGCTGGTCAACCGCATGGGCTTCAACAACGACGGCGCGGCGGCCGTCGCCCCCCGCCTGGCGCGGACCCGGCAGACACTGGAGCGCCGCTTCGGCCCGGCCCGGCCGGTCCTGGGCGTGAACATCGGCAAGACCAAGGTGGTCCCCCTCGAGGACGCGGCGGACGACTACCGGGCCTCGACCCGCCTGCTCGCGCCCCACGCCGACTACCTGACGGTCAACGTGTCCTCGCCGAACACGCCGGGGCTGCGCCAGCTGCAGGAGATCGACGCGCTGGAGCCGATCCTCACGGCGGTGCGCGAGGAGGCCGACCGTACGGTCCCGGACCGTCGCGTGCCGCTGACCGTGAAGATCGCCCCGGACCTGGCGGACGACGACGTGCGCGCCGTCGGGGCGCTCGCCGAGCGCCTTGGGCTCGACGGCGTCATCGCGACCAACACGACCGTCTCCCGGGAGGGCCTGCGCACCCCGCGTGCCGACGTGGACGCCCTGGGCGCGGGCGGCCTGTCCGGCGCCCCGCTCCAGGAGCGGTCGAGGCGGGTGCTGGAGGTCCTGCGGACGGCGCTGCCGACGGGCACCGCCGTCGTCAGCGTGGGCGGGGTGACGGACGCCGACGACGTCCAGGCCCGGCTCGACGCGGGCGCGGACCTCGTCCAGGGCTACACCGCGTTCCTCTACGAGGGGCCGTTCTGGGCCGGCCGGATCACCGCCGGGCTGGCGCGGTCCCTGCGGGGCTGACGGTCTGCTCGCCGGGGCCGCGACGGCCCGGACCCACCGGGGTCCGGGCCGTGGCGCGGTGTCGTGTCAGGCGGGGTACTCGCCCCGCTTGACCTGGGGCTTGGGCAGACGCAGGCGGCGGAACTGCAGGGCCCGCATGATGCCGTAGAAGCCGGTCCCGGGCTCCGGCGTGCCGAAGCGCTCCGTCAGGCCCTTCTTGATGTGCCGGCTGACCAGGAAGCTCTCGATGAGCACGAGGGCCACGAGGACGTACAGGCTGATCATCAGGATCAGCTGCGCCTCGCGGCCGGGGATGAACATGAGCAGGACGTAGGCGAAGACGACGGGCATGAGCCACTCGCCGATGCCGGTGCGCGCGTCCACGTAGTCACGGACCCAGCGCTTCTGCGGTCCCTTGTCGCGTGCCGGGAGGCCGCGCTCGTCCCCGGTCTCCAGCGCGGCGCGCTGGCGCATCCGCTCCTGGGCCATCGCCTGACGCTCGGCCTTGCGGGCCGCCTTGCGATCTTCGGGGACCAGGGTGCGACGGCGCGCGGCCTCCTGGTCGCGGCGCCGTGGAGTCGGGCCCTTCTTGCCCTGCGAGCGGTCGCGCGGCCCGGCCTCGGCCACGGCGGCGCCCTCGGCGGGAGCGGCCGAGGAGCCGTGAGTCGAGGGGGCGGGCGCGGTCTCGGGGGTCTTGTCTCGCTTGAACACCCGTCCAGTCTAGTGGTGGGGCGCGTCCGGCCTGGCCGGAGGCGCGGCCCTCGGCCCGGCCGCCGTCTACGCTGGCCGTCATGACTGACATCACCTCCCGTGCGCCGCAGGACGCGGCCCTCGTCTCCGCCGTCCGTGAGGCCGTCGAGGCCCGTTTCCCGACGACCCTCCAGACCCTCACCGACCTCGTGGCGATCCCGGGCATCGCCTGGGACTCCGCGGACCGCGCCCAGCTCGAGCGGTCCGCGGAGGCCGTCGCGGGCCTGCTGCGCGAGGCGGGCCTGCAGGATGTAGAGATTGTGTCCGAGATCCGCGACGACGACCGGCCCGGCGGGCCGGCGGTGATCGGCGAGAAGCCCGGCACCTCTGACAAGCCCACTGTCTTGTTTTATGCCCATCATGACGTGCAGCCGATCGGGGACGAGGACCTCTGGGACACCCCGCCGCTCGTGGCCACCGAGCGCGGCGGGCGGCTGTACGGCCGCGGCGCCGCCGACGACAAGGCCGGCATCATGGTCCACCTCGCCGCCCTCGCCGCCCTGCGGGACGTCCTGCCCGACGCCGGCGTCGGCGTCCGCGTCTTCATCGAGGGCGAGGAGGAGGCCGGCTCGCCCACCTTCCGCACCTTCCTGGAGAAGCACCGGGCGCGCCTCGACGCCGACGCGATCGTGGTCGCGGACTCGTCCAACTGGGCTGTGGGGGAGCCCGCGCTGACCACCTCCCTGCGCGGGCTGGTGGACGGCACGGTGACCGTCCGGGTGCTCGACCACGCCGTGCACTCCGGCATGTTCGGCGGGCCGGTCCTGGACGCCGTCGTCCTGCTCTCGCGGCTGATCGCCACGCTCCACGACGCGGACGGCGCGGTCGCCGTGCCCGGCCTCGAGCCGCGGCAGACCGCGGGCCTGGACTACCCCGAGGACGTCTTCCGTGCGGACGCGGGCGTGCTGGACGGGGTGACCCTGGCCGGCCGCGGCCCGGTCGCGGACCGGCTGTGGAACGCTCCCGCGCTGAGCATCATCGGGATCGACGCGCCCTCGGTCGCGGAGTCCTCGAACACGATCCAGCCCGCGGCGCGCGCGAAGTTCTCGCTGCGCCTGGGCCCCGGCATGGAGCCCGCGGAGGCCTTCGAGGCGCTGCGCACCCACCTGGAGGCGCAGTCCGCGGCGGTGCTCGGCGCGGAGATCACGGTCACCGAGGGGGAGTTCGGTCAGCCGTTCACGACGGACACCTCGGCCCCCGCCGCGGCCGCGATGATGGCCGCCCTGGAGGACGCCTGGGGCGTCGAGCCCCGGGCGATCGGCATGGGCGGCTCCATCCCGTTCACCGCGGACCTCGCCGAGGTCTTCCCGGAGGCCACCCTCCTCATCACGGGCGTGGAGGACCCGGACACGCGGGCGCACTCGGCCAACGAGTCGCTGCACATCGACGACTTCAAGCGGGCCGTCGTGGCCGAGGCGCTCTGGCTCGCGCGGCTCTCCGCGTGAGCGCCGCCCGGCCCGTCGGTGCGGCGGGCCGGGAATGCCCCGTGGGCGGCTAGTGTTGCCCGGGAGACCACACGCGCGTGACGGCCCCGTCCGCGCCCCATGATCTGAGGAGGTCACGATGGCTCTGTCCGCAGAGGAGACCGGCGTCGAGATCGGCGCAACCCAGGACGCCGAGGGCCTGCCCCCGCACGAGGTCGAGCTGACCGACGTGGCGGCCGGCAAGGTGCGCTCGCTGCTCGAGCAGGAGGGTCGCACGGACCTGCGGCTGCGCGTCGCCGTGCAGCCGGGCGGCTGCTCCGGCCTGATCTATCAGCTCTACTTCGACGAGCGCGTCCTCGACGGCGACACCGTCCGTGACTACGACGGGGTCGAGGTGATCGTCGACAAGATGAGCGTGCCCTATCTCATGGGCGCGACCATCGACTTCGAGGACACCATCTCGAAGCAGGGCTTCACGATCGACAACCCCAACGCGGGCGGCTCCTGCGCCTGCGGCGACTCCTTCCACTGATCTGCGGGCGCCCGGAGCGCCTCGGACCACGAACCGGCGGGTCGGCCTCGGTCGGCCCGCCGTCGTCGTGCCCGGGCACCGTGCCCAGGATGCTCGGACCCGACTCCCAGACACGATCGGCACGTGTCACGGTGCGGAGAATCCGCGCGTTTCGGCGTAGACTGGCTCTGAATCATCAGGGCATACCCGTGCTCCCTGCGAGGACGCTGCGAGAAGTCGCCGAATCGCCGGGGGAGCGGGGACGCCCCTCGCACACGAGATGAAGAGGAAGGCCGTCTGTGAGAGCACAGAATGACGCCGGACGTCGGACTCGCCGCCGCTGGACCGCCGGTGCCGTGGGCACCACGGCGCTCCTGGTGCTGACCGGCTGTTCGGCAGAGGTCCAGCGCGGCTGGTACCCCGGCACCCGGGACACCACCAACCACAACGCCCAGCTCACCGACCTGTGGGTGAACTCCTGGATCGCGGCCATGGTCGTCGGCCTGCTCGTCTGGGGCGCCATGATCTGGTGCATGGTGGCCTACCGCCGCCGCAAGAACGACCAGGGCTTCCCGAAGCAGACGGCCTACAACGTGCCGCTCGAGACCATGTTCACGGCCATCCCGATCCTGACGGTCTTCACCCTCTGGGGCTTCACCGACCGCGTCCAGACCGAGGTCGACCGCCCCGTGGACGACTCGCCGCTGACCGTCACCGTGTACGGCAAGCAGTGGTCCTGGGACTTCAACTACTCCTACGAGCAGGAGAACGGCGAGGTCATCGAGGCCCACTACTCCGGCATCCAGGCCCAGCTGGACGGCACCGAGGGCGTGCGTGACACCCTTCCGGTCCTGTACCTGCCGAACGACGTGCCGGTGCACTTCGAGCTGAAGTCCCGCGACGTGGCGCACTCCTTCTGGATCCCGCAGTTCCTCCAGAAGCGCGACATGATCCCCGGCAAGACCAACCACCTCTACCTGACCCCCCAGGAGCTGGGCAGCTACGACGGCAAGTGCGCCGAGCTGTGCGGCGAGTACCACTCCGAGATGCTCTTCAACGTCGAGGTCGTGGACGAGGCCGAGTTCGTGGACCGCCTCGAGGAGATGGAGCCGGGTCAGGTGGGCGAAGAGTACAGCCGCAACCCCAACAACAACCCTGACGGCGCCGGGACGATGGAGCGCGATCTCCAGACCCCCCGCGGTGGAGGTAGCCACTGATGACCACTTACGAGTACGCAACGGATGAGGTGCGCTCACAGGCGCAGCCTCGTGTGGTGCCCCGTTCGCTGGGCAAGATCGTCGTCAGCTGGCTGACGACGACCGACCACAAGGTGCTCGGGTACATGTACCTGATCACGTCCTTCATCTTCTTCTGCATCGGCGGCGTCATGGCCCTCATGATCCGCGCGGAGCTCTTCGAGCCCGGCATGCAGATCCTGCAGACGAAGGAGCAGTACAACCAGCTGTTCACCATGCACGGCACGCTCATGCTGCTCATGTTCGCGACCCCGCTCTTCGTGGGCTTCGCCAACGTGCTGGTGCCGCTGCAGATCGGCGCTCCGGACGTGTCCTTCCCGCGTCTGAACGCCCTGGCGTTCTGGTTCTTCCTGTTCGGCTCGCTCATCGCGACCGCCGGCTTCCTCACCCCGCAGGGTGCGGCCTCGTTCGGCTGGTTCGCCTACGCCCCGCTCTCCAACACCACGTACTCGCCGGGCGTCGGCGGTGACCTCTGGGTGTTCGGTCTGGTCCTCCAGGGCTTCGGCACGATCATGGGCGGCGTCAACTTCATCACCACGATCCTGACGATGCGTGCTCCTGGCATGACGATGTGGCGCATGCCGATCTTCACGTGGAACACGCTCATCACCGGCATCCTGATCATGATGGCGTTCCCGCCGCTGGCCGCCGCGCTCTTCGCGCTGGGCCTGGACCGTCGCTTCGGCGGCCACATCTTCAACCCGGAGAACGGCGGCGCCATCCTGTGGCAGCACCTCTTCTGGTTCTTCGGCCACCCCGAGGTGTACATCATCGCCCTGCCGTTCTTCGGCGTCGTGTCGGAGATCATCCCGGTGTTCTCCCGCAAGCCGATCTTCGGCTACAAGTCCATCGTGTTCGCGACGACGGCGATCGCCGCGCTCTCCGTGACGGTGTGGGCGCACCACATGTACGTGACCGGCGCCGTGCTCCTGCCGTTCTTCTCCGTAATGACCATGCTCATCGCGGTCCCGACCGGCGTGAAGTTCGTGAACTGGATCGGCACCATGTGGCGCGGTTCGATCACCTTCGAGACCCCGATGCTGTGGACGCTCGGCTTCATGGTCACCTTCCTGTTCGGTGGCCTGACCGGCGTCATCCTGGCGTCGCCGCCCCTGGACTTCCAGGTGTCCGACACGTACTTCGTCGTGGCGCACTTCCACTACGTCGTCTTCGGCACCGTGGTGTTCGCGATGTTCGCCGGCTTCTTCTTCTGGTGGCCGAAGTTCACCGGCAAGATGCTGAACGAGCGTCTCGGCAAGATCCAGTTCTGGATGCTGTTCGTGGGCTTCCACGGCACGTTCCTGATCCAGCACTGGCTCGGTGTCATCGGCATGCCCCGTCGCTACGCGGACTACATGGTGGAGGACAGCTTCCAGGCGATGAACGCGTTCTCCTCGGTGTTCTCCTTCGTTCTCGGCGCGTCGCTGATCCCGTTCTTCTGGAACGTCTACATCACCTCGCGCTATGGCAAGAAGGTCACCGTGGACGACCCGTGGGGCTTCGGCGCCTCGCTCGAGTGGACCACTTCGTGCCCGCCGCCGCGGCACAACTTCCACTCCCTGCCGCGCATCCGCTCCGAGCGTCCGGCGCTGGATCTGCACCACCCGGAGCTCTTCCCGCACTCGCCTCAGAACACGTCTGAGGCCTTCGGAGAGAAGGTCGCCCAGTGAAGGTCGCAGCCAACATCTTCTGGATCATCGGCCTGTTCTTCATCGCAGCCGCCACCCTCTACGGGTTCTGGGTCGAGTGGACCGAGTGGGCAGGCATCCCGGCCATCTACGCCGTGGGCGGGATGTCCTGGATGATCGCGTGGTACCTGAACGTCACCGAGCGGAAGTACGGCGTCGGGCCCGCCGATGATGCGGACGGCCAGATCGCCGACTACGCCGGCACCTACGGCACCTTCGCTCCCTGGAGCTGGTGGCCGCTGGGCCTCGGCCTGGCCTGCGCGATCATCGTGACCGGTCTGGCCGTCGGCTGGTGGATCTTCATCATCGGCGTCATCGCGGGCGCCTACTTCACCTTCGGGTGGGTCTACGAGTTCTCTCGGGGCAAGTACGCCCACTGACCCGACCGTCGTCGAACGCCGCAGGCCGGACCCCTTGGGGTCCGGCCTGCGGCGTTTTCATGCCGCGTGTGCTGCGGAGCGACACGGCGCCGTCGCGGGCAGCCAGCTCCTGCGCCGCGGGGCCGGTCACGGCGACCGGCCTACTCGCCGCTCGGGGGCCAGGCGTGGTGCCCGGGTGAAGGGTTCGCCTGGTGGCCCGTCCCGCTGTCTCGTGGTCTGCGTAGGCCCGGGCATCGACCGCCGCGCAGAGTCAGCGGCGCGCCAGGAGCGCCTCACCGCGCTGCCCATGACGACGTCTGCGTGCCGCGGCGGCACTTGAATGGGCCGTCCCGTCGCGCGTCCCGTTGATGCCCGTGCCCGCGACTCCTACGCCGCTCTCAGCGGCCGGAACGAGCCTCGTCACGTAGAGACCGGGCAGGGGAGTCGCACGGGGTGCAGGCCAGCAGGGCCGTCGCTTGTGACGGTCCACGTGGCGAGGTGAGGGTGACACTTTCGGTGGGCGCCGGACGAGGCCCCCTCCGCCCCCTCTGCACCGTCCGAGGGGGCGGGGCCGGCCCGGCCTCCGGAGAGCCCGTGGCCGCGTCCGCACGGGCACCTGCCACGCACTGTCGACAGCTCCTCGGTCAGGAAGAAAGGGCTGGCCGGTGGTTGCGGCGATGGGCCTCATCATCACCATCGGTGCATCGGTGCATCGGTGCATCGGTGCAGCGGAGTACGGCTTGGCTCTGCACCGGTGCCCACCATGTTGACCGTGACGCCGTGGCCTGCATCCGGGCCGTCGTCCATCTCGGGGCCCAGGGGTGGCGGATGGCCACCCTGCCGGGACAGCCCCCGCCGCCAGGACACACCGTCGGGCACGGGCCCGCGGCACCTGGGAGTCCGGAACCGGGCACGTGGCCGTCAGCAGGGGCCGGGCACGTCCCAGGCTGGCGGGAAACGCTGGGCAGGCCCACGGGGGTGGCCCGGGACCGGCGGGCCTGAACCCTTCGCCGTCCATGCGGGCCGATGCGCGCCGCGGCGTCGGGGCTGCTCAGGGCAGCGCGTCCTCGAGGTCACCCTGGGAACGTCGAAGGGCCCCACGCACCATGGTGCGTGGGGCCCTTCGTCAGGGAATCAGCCGCTCGGGATCAGCGATCCAGGTGAGGGGCGTGCGAGCCGTGCTCGAGCTCGACGGGGTGCTCCTCGTGGCCGTGCTGGCCGTGGGTGCGGGCCTCCACCAGCTCCTCGCGGGAGACCGGGGCGACGCGATCCTGGTAGAACATGCGGTTCAGGCCGGCACGGGCCTTCTCCAGCATGCCCACCTTGCCGTTGCGGCCGGGGATGGCCGGCACCGGGCGACGATCCTCGAAGGACACCAGGCGGTACAGCTCGTAGTCGGTGAGCTGACGGTGCCGCTCGTGGAAGCCGCCCTCGGGGGACATCTCGATGACACCGGCCTCGTGGCCGTGGAGCACGAGCTCACGGTCCTTGCGCTGCAGGGAGAGGCAGATGCGGCGGGTGACGATGAAGGCGATCACCGGGCCGAGGAAGAACAGCGCGCGCAGCACGTACAGCACGTCGTTCAGGGAGAGGCGGAAGTGGGTGGCGATGAGGTCCGAGGACGCGGCCGCCCACATGACGCAGTACCAGACGACGGCGGCCACGCCGATGCCCGTGCGGGCCGGGGCGTTGCGCGGACGGTCGAGCAGGTGGTGCTCAGTGTTGTCCTTGGTGATCCACCGCTCGATCCAGGGCCAGGTGCACATGCCGACGAGCAGGACGCCGACCGGGATCAGCGGCACGAGCACGCCCATGGGCAGGGACACCGAGGAGCCCCACGGCATCGGGATGTTCCAGAGGAAGGAGTAGTCGCCGATCATGCCCGGCATGAGGCGCAGGGCGCCGTCGAACACGCCGATGTACCAGTCGGGCTGGGTGCCGGCCTGCACCGGGGACGGATCGTACGGGCCGTAGTTCCAGTTGGCGTTGATCGTCACCGTGGAGGCGATGAGCGCGAGCACACCGAACACGATGAAGAAGAAGCCGCCGGCCTTGGCCGCGTACACGGGGCCCACCGGGTAGCCGACCACGTTGTCCTCGGTGCGGCCCGGGCCCGGGTACTGGGTGTGCTTGTGCACGACGACCATGAACAGGTGGATGCCGATCAGCAGCAGGATGGCGGCCGGCACGATCATGATGTGCAGGGCGTACAGGCGGCCGATGACCGAGTGGCCGGGGAACTCGCCGCCGAAGAAGAAGGCGGAGAGGTACGTGCCCACCAGCGGCAGCGACTTCAGGATGCCGTCGATGATGCGCAGGCCGTTGCCGGAGAGCACCTCGTCGGGCAGGGAGTAGCCGGTGAAGCCGGCGGCCCAGCCGGCCATCAGCAGGAAGCAGCCGACCAGCCAGTTCAGCTCACGCGGGCGACGGAACGCGCCGGTGAAGAACACGCGCAGCATGTGGACGGACATGGCCGCCACGAACATCAGCGCCGCCCAGTGGTGCAGCTGGCGCATGAACAGGCCGCCGCGCACGTCGAACGAGATGTCCAGGGTCGAGGCGTAGGCCGCGGACATCTCGATGCCGCGCAGCGGGGCGTAGGCCCCGTCGTAGACGACCTCCGACATGGAGGGGTCGAAGAAGAGGGTGAGGAACGCGCCGGACAGCAGCAGGATGACGAAGCTGTACAGGGCGACCTCGCCGAACATGAACGTCCAGTGGTCCGGGAAGATCTTGCGGCCGAAGAACTTCACGATCGGCGACATGCCCATGCGGGTGTCGACGAAGTTGGCGATGCGGCCGGTCGTGGTCGCCGGCTGGAACTCATTCACGGTGGTGCTCATAGGTGTCAGCCACGCTCCCAGTAGACAGGCCCGACGGGCTCATGGAAATCGCTCTGGGCCACGAGGTAGCCCTCGTCGTCCACGGTGATCGGCAGCTGCGGCAGCGCGTGGCTGGCCGGGCCGAAGATGACCTTGCACTCCTGCGTCAGGTCGAAGGTCGACTGGTGGCAGGGGCAGAGCAGGTGGTGGGTGTGCTGCTCGTACAGGGCGATCGGGCAGCCCACGTGCGTGCAGACCTTGGAGTAGGCGAAGATCCCGTCCACGTTCCAGTCCTCGCGACCCGGGGTGATCTTCACCTTGGCCGGGTCGAGGCGCATGAGCAGGACGACGGCCTTGGCCTTCTGGTTGAGCTTGTCAGGGCCCAGGTCGTTCAGGCCGTCGGGGATGACGTGCACGGCGGAGCCGAGCGTGACGTCCGAGGCCTTGATGGGGGAGCCGGTGGGGTCGCGCACGAGGCGCACGCCCTCGGCCCACATGGTGTGGCGCAGACGCTCAGGGCCGAAGTTGTGAGCCTCCTGGTCCGAGAAATTGTCCGAGTCGTCCAGATCGCGGAACACGGCGATGAACGGCAGGGGGGCCAGCAGGGCGGCGCCGATCAGGGTGTTGCGCAGCAGGGGGCGGCGCTTGATCTGCGACTCGTCCAGGATCTCGGAGATCATCCCGGTGGCGGCCACGCGGTCGTCCTCCGAGCGGATCTCGTGACGGTCCTCCACGGTCTCGTGGTCCGGCATCAGGGTCTTGGCCCAGTGCACCACGCCGATGCCGATGCCGAACATGGCGAGGGCGGTGCCCAGGCCGAGCAGCAGGTTCTGCAGGTAGATCTTGCTGAACGCCTCACCGTTGCCGATCTGCCCCACACCGAAGTAGCCGATGAAGAAGAGCACCGTGCCCACGATGGAGATGAGGAACATGACCGAGACCTGACGCTCGGCGCGCTTCGCGGCCTTCGGATCCTCATCGGCCAGGCGCGGACGGTGCGGAGGCAGGCCCGGGTTGTCGATCGCGTACCGGGGCGCGTCCTCGCCGGCGTGCTCGAGGGAACCCGAGCGGTGCTCGGTCCCTTCAAAGCCTTTCTCGCCCATATGTCCTGTTTCCTTTACTCGAGTGATGAATGTCGATGACGGGTGGTCGGCGCGCCTGCGCCGATGGGATCAGGAGGATCGGCTGGTGAGCCAGACCATGAAGCCGATGATCAGCGCCAGGCCCGCGGTCCAGATGAACAGGCCCTCGGAGACGGGGCCGAGCGAGCCGAGGGTGAGGCCGCCGGGGGAGCCCTGGTTCTCGATGGTCTTGAGGTAGGCGATGATGTCGCGCTTGTCCTCGGGCTTGATGTTCGAGTCGGAGAACACCGGCATGTTCTGCGGGCCGGTCTCCATGGCCTCGTAGATGTGCTTCTCGTCCACGCCCTGCAGAGACGGGGCGTACTTGCCGCGGGTGAGCGCACCGCCGGCCGCAGCCGCGTTGTGGCACATGGCGCAGTTGATGCGGAACAGGTCGCCGCCACGGGTGATGTCCACGTCCTCGTGGTTCACATCCAGGTACTCGTCCTCTGGGATGGCCGGGCCGGCGCCGAGGGAGGCGACGTAGGCGGCGAGCTGAGCGGTCTGCTCCTCGTTGAACTGGTTCGGTTTGGCCGGGGCCTGCGGGCCGTTCATCTGCATCGGCATGCGGCCGGTGCCCACCTGGAAGTCGACGGAGGCGGCGCCGACACCGATCAGGGACGGGCCGGAGGGACCCCCCGCGGCACCCGTGCCGTGGCACGAGGCGCAGTTCGCGTTGAAGAGCTTCTCGCCCTCGGAGATGTCATCAGCCGAGGCGGCCGCGGTGACCTGCGTGGCCGCCTGCGCCTGGTTCACGGTGCTCGCGACGGAGTACAGTCCGCCGGTCACCAGGAGTCCCAGCAGGAGGAGCGCCAGCCCCATCAGGGGATGGCGTCGGTTCTGCGAAAGTGCCTTCACGAGGGTTTCCTATCGTTCTCTTCCGGGGCGGGCCGCTCATGCTGCCGGCCCTGGCCTGAAGTCGGTGCGGTGAGTGGGGGTCGTCTTACTTCAGGAAGTAGACGATGAAGAACAGGGCGATCCAGACGACGTCCACGAAGTGCCAGTAGTAGGACACGACGATCGCCGACGTGGCCTCGTGGTGGCCGAAGCGGCGGGCCATGTAGGCGCGGCCGATGATGAAGAGGAACGCGATCAGGCCACCGGTCACGTGGATGGCGTGGAAGCCGGTGGTGATGTAGAACGCCGAGCCGTACGCGTTCGCCGCGACGGTCACACCCTCGGAGACGAGGACCGCGTACTCGTAGGACTGCACCGCCACGAAGATCGAGCCCATGATGAAGGTCAGGATGAACCACTCGACCATGCCCCACTTCCCGAACTGCAGGAAGCCGCCGGTGCGGCGGGGCTGAAGGCGCTCGGCGGCGAGGACGCCGAACTGGGCGGTGACGGAGGAGAGCACCAGGATCGTCGTGTTCACCGCGGCGAGCGGGACGTTGAGGATCGCGGTGTGCTCGGCCCAGAGCTCCGGAGACGTGGAGCGAAGGGTGAAGTACATGGCGAAGAGCCCACCGAAGAACATGAGCTCGCTGGCAAGCCACACCATGGTCCCGACCTGCACCATGTTCGGCCGGCTCGGGAGCCCCGTGGTGGGCTGATGGAGAGTGGGGTTAGCTGTGGTCACCCAGCCATTATGGCCCCAAACACCGCCCGGGCGGTAAATCGAACCTACCGTGTCGCAGGACAGGTCGTCAGCACCGTCGGGGGGTTTCAGTGTCAGTCGGGGGCTGGCGTCCAGGGGATGTCCAGGTTCACGGCGGGCGGCGCATGACACGACGCGGTGCCGGGTGCGGCCGGGCCGCTAGGCTCAGTGCGTGAGCACCCCCGAGAACACCGCAGCAGTCCTGGGGACCTCCTGGCCGGAGGTCTTCCGCGCCCTCACCGTCGGTGAGGACCTCAGCGACGACGTCGCCGCGTGGGCCATGGGGGAGATGATGGCCGGCGATGCCACCGAGGGGCAGGTGGGCGGATTCCTCCTCGCCCTGGCCGCCAAGGGGGTGACGGTGCCGGAGCTGCGTGGCCTGACCGAGGCGATGGTGCAGGCGGCGAACCCGGTGCACGTGCCGGGGGAGACCCTCGACGTCGTGGGCACGGGCGGCGACCGCCTGGGCACCGTGAACCTGTCCACGATGTCCTCGCTCGTGGCCGCCGGCGCGGGCGCGCGGATCGTCAAGCACGGGAACCGCGGCGCCTCGTCCACGGCCGGCGCGGCCGACGTGATCGAGGCCCTCGGTGTGGACCTGTCCATGCCGGCCCGGAAGGCCGAGGAGTGCGCCGAGGCCGTGGGCATCACGTTCCTCTTCGCCCAGAACTACCACCCGTCCATGAAGTACGTGGCCCCGGTGCGCAAGCAGCTCGGCGTGCCCACCGTGTTCAACTTCCTCGGCCCGCTGAGCAATCCGGCCCAGGTCACCGCCCAGGCCCTGGGCTGCTCGAGCGAGGCCATGGTCCCGCTGCTCGCCCAGGTGCTCGCGGACCGGGGGGTGCGCGGCTTCGTCTTCCGCGGGGCGGACGGCCGGGACAAGATCACGACGTCGGGGCCGTCGACCGTCATGGAGGTCCGGGACGGTGTGCGCACCCACGAGCTCGATCCCCGGGAGCTGGGCATCGACCTGGCCCCCGTCCAGGCTCTGGCCGGGCGGGACGGCGCCTACAACGCGACCCTCGTCCGCGCTCTGCTGGCGGGGGAGAAGGGCCCGATCCGCGACGCCGTCCTCCTCAACGCGGCCGCGGGCCTGACGGCCTGGGACCGCGACGCGGACGCTCCGCTGATGGAGCGACTGGCGGCCAACATGACGCGGGCCGCCGAGTCGATCGACTCCGGCGCCGCGCGTGACGTCCTGGACCGCTGGGTCGCCTTCTCCCGGTCCTGATGGTGCGACCACGGGCCCTCACCGGCGAGGTGGGGCCCGTCGTCGAGAGGATGCTCAGGAGTCGAAGCCGAGCGCCCATCCCTCGCCGAGGTCCTCGGACGAGTAGGTCCGGAAGGCCAGCATGGTCTCGGTGTCCTGGATCCCGTCGACCTTGGAGAGGTGGTCGGCGATCACGTCGGCGAGGTCCTCGTAGCGGCGCACCGTGACCATCGCCACCAGGTCCCACGCGCCGGTCACGGAGTAGACCGACCCGACCCCCTCGAGCGCGGCGAGGGTCTCGGCGGTCTCCGGGATGCTGGATTTGTCGGTCTTGATCAAGACGATGGCGGTGACCACGGGCGGTCCTCATTTCCTCGATGCTGCGGGTCCGGTGTCCGCGATGATCCTAGCCGCGCGCCGACCCCTCACCTCCGGGTGCGGCGCACCAGCCAGGCGGTCACGGCCCGGCGACCCAGGAGCAGGACGCCCAGCACCCCGAGCGCCACGAGCACGAAGGACACGGGTGCGCCACCGAGGCCGAAGGCCACGCGCAGGACCATCCCGACGGCGACGGTCCCCAGCCACACGATCACGCCGTGGGGCCACACGCGGGCCCAGGTCCGGTGTCCGGAGGTCAGCCCGGTCATGAGCAGGAGACCCGCGAGGAACGGCGCCGCCGTGACCAGCAGCCCCAGCGGCCCGCGCTCCGTCGCGTGCTGCCCCTGGCCCAGGGCCACGAAGAGGAGGGTGAGCAGGAGGTCGACGGACAGCGCCGGCAGGGCGCCGCGCGGGTCACGGTGCTCGGCGGGCACGGCACGACGGGCGGAGGGGGAGGACGTCATGCATCCAGTCTGGCCCACCGACTCGTCCGGACGCAGCGTCCGGCCAGGGGCGGCTCGGCGGACGCGCCCTACGACAAGACAGGACAATTGTCAGAGATAGGCTCTCTGTATGGTGTCCGTGCATCTGGTGCCCATCCGACCGACCGCCGCCACGGCCGACGACGCCCGACGTCTGGCAGCGGCGCTGCTCGACGATCCCCGCCCGGACGCGGCTGTGACCTCGGCGGCGTGGCGTGTCGACCAATCCGACCCGGACGGCGAGGCGGCGTCGCACGACGGCGAGCTGGCCGTCGTCCTCGACGACATGACGGCTGCGGTGGGCCTGGCGCTGTGGGCCGTGCGGACCGGGTCCTGGGCGGTGCTGCTGAATCCCGAGGGTGCCTCCGACAAAAACTCATCGTTATCACACCTGACTCCAGCCGAGCGACGACGCGCCCGGCGGGCACCGGGACGGCTGGTGCTGCCGCACGGACGTGGCCCGGGCCGCGCCGCGGAGGCCGGCGGAGAGGCTGATCTGCGCTGTGCGGAGGCCACCCTGCAGCTGGTCGCCACGGTGGAACGGCGCCGGTCCGGTGACCAGCATGCAGCGGGGCGGCTGGTCGAAGCCGGTGCCAGTCAGCGAGAGGCGGCGGCGGAGCTCGGGATCAGTCAGCAGGCCGTCCATTCCCGGTTGCGGCACGGGCTCTGGCACGAGAGCCGGACGGCGGTGTCGGCTGTCCTGCCGTTGCTGGAAAGGCTGTCTGCAGACCCGGGGGAGTGAACCCCGGCACGCGGCGTCTGTACCGCCCGGCGCGGCCACCTTGCCCAGCTTACGACGCAGCGCGTGCCACGCAGGGTGGCGCTCGAAGGGGAGGCGAAGAACGGGCTAGTTGACATAATGTACATTATCGGCGCACCACAGAACGGCAGGCGGGGCGCCGCGCGGCGGGTCTCGCGCGTAGCCTGGACCCATGACGATCATGACCGACCAGCGCGTCCACCGTGTGGGCGGTGTTCTGGGTGAACCTGCTCACCGGGTGGACCGTCCTCGGCTGGTGCATCGCGCTGTACATGTCGCTCACCAGCCATCGCCGGCTGCGGTTCTGGGGCGGTCCGCGCGGCCTCTGACCGCGCGGACCGCCCCTCAGGAAAGGCGCGCGACGACGGCCCGCACACCGTCTCCCTCGGCGATCAGGCATCGCGGGCCGTCGACGTCCGCCTCATCCGTCTCCGACAGCTCGACCGGCACCTCGAGCTCCCCCGTCGCATCGGCGCCGATCACGCGGAGGGTGAGGTCCGGGGCGCGCGTCTCGAGGTAGGTCCCGGACTCGTCGTGCATCTCGAGTCGGGCCTGCGGGATCTCGCCGCGCACGCCCGCCGCGAGGATGCGGCGCGCGTCCGGGTCGGTGGCGGCGTCCACGACCCAGCGGTGTCCCAGGACGGAGTGCTCCGCCTCGGCCACGACGTCCCCCTCGAGGGGTGCGTCGCCTCGGTAGGCGAACGCGGTCTGATACAGCTGGTCCCCCACGCGCACGAGCATCGACTCGACGCCGATCTCGCCGGCGGGATCGTCGAACCGGTACGAGCCGACCTTCTCGGCGGTCACGTCCGCGGGCAGTCCGTGCGCCACGAGGCGGCGGCGGATCCATTCGGGCTTGTCCGGGTCCAGGCGTGCGGTGTAGATGAGAGCCATGCCCCGACCGTAGCCCCGACGTCGCTCGCCCGCGAGGGCCCGCCGGCCGGCGGCGCGGCTCAGCCCTGCACGGCCCGCACGGCGTGGTCCATGGCCCGGTAGGCGTCGAGCTCGCGGGCTTCGGCCGCCCCGCCGATCAGGCGCACCGCCTCCGGCGCGTAGCCCGCGGCCACGAGGTCCTCGACGAGATCCGTCTCGGACACCTGCCCGGCGCACACGACGACGTCCGTCACGTCCAGGGTCAGCGCCACGCGGGCCTCGGGGTCCTCCGGCGACGGCGCGGTCACGCGCAGACCGTCGGGGCCGACGCCCTCGTAGGTCACACCGGAGTGCAGCTGGACCCCGTGCTGCCGCAGCTCGGCGCGGTGCACCCAGCCGGTGGTGGGACGCAGTCGGGCGCCGATGGGTCCGGGGCTGCGCTGGAGCAGATGGACCTCGCGTCCGGGGCGGGCCGCGGCCGGCTTCGCGAGCTGGCCCGGCGTCTCCGAGGTCAGGGCCACGCCCCAGCGGGCCCGCCAGTGCGCCTGCGTCTCGGGTGTCCCGTCCGGCCGTTCGGTGCCGGCTGCCAGGGCCTCGGCGACATCCACGCCCACGCCGCCGGCGCCGATCACCGCGACGCGCGGGCCGACGTCGACGTGCCCCAGGACCACGTCGTCGTACGCGTGGACGGCGGGCGCACCCGGCTCCCCCGTCCCGGGTAGAGCGACCGGCCGGGGCCGCACGCCGGTGGTGAGGAGCACCTCGTCGTAACCCGGCTGTCCGTCGTCCGTCAGGAGTGCCTGTGCGGAGACCTCCTCCCCGGTCACGAGCGTCACCCCGGATGCCTCAGCGCGGGCCGCCAGGTGCTCCAGCGCCGGACCGAACTCCTCCTTGCCGGGAATGCGGCGGGCGAGCCGGAACTGCCCACCGGGCTCGGCGTGCCGGTCGAACAGGGTGACCTCGTGCCCGAACCGGGCCGCACGCTCCGCGGCCGTCAGGCCCGCCGGCCCGGCACCGACCACGGCGATCCGGCGCCGGCGACCGAGGGCCACCGGGACGGGCGCGGCGTACTCCGGCTCCGTCTCTCGCCCGGCGCGGGGGTTCATCAGGCACGAGACCTTGGCCCCGGTGAACACGTGGTCGAGGCAGGCCTGGTTGCAGGCGATGCACGGGGTCAGGGTCCGAGCGCGCGGGTCGCTGATCGCGGCCATCCACTCGGGGTCCGCCAGCAGGGGCCGGGCCAGCCCGACGAGCGCGGCGGCCCCGGACGTCAGCGCCTCCTCCGCCTCGGCGGGGGTGGTCAGCCGGTTGGAGGCGATCACGGGGATGTCGACGGCGGCGGTCAGGTCAGCCGAGGCGGGGAGGAACGCGGCGCGCGGCACGGAGGTCACGATGGTCGGCACACGCGACTCGTGCCACCCGATGCCGGTCATCAGGACGTCCGCTCCGGCGGCCTCGAAGGCCCGGGCGGTGTCCGCGATCTCCGCGCGCGTCTGCCCGTCGGGGACGAGGTCCGCCGCCGAGGTGCGCACCGAGAGCACGCCGCGCTCCCCCAGCGCCTCGCGCACGGCCGCGACCACCGCGACCGGGAACCGGCGTCGGCGCTCGGCGTCGCCCCCGTACTCGTCGGCGCGTCGGTTCGTCGCCGGGGCGAGGAACTGGTTGAGGAGGTAGCCCTCCGAGGCCATGATCTCCACGCCGTCGTATCCGGCCTCCAGGGCCAACGTGGCCGCGCGTGCGAACGCGTTCACGGTCCGCTCGATGTCCGCGGCCGTCATCTCCCGGGGCGTGTGCCGCGAGATCGGGGCGCGCACCGCGGAGGCCGAGACCAGGTCGGGGCTGGGGGCGTAGCGTCCCGCGTGCAGCAGCTGGGCGAGGATCCTGCCCCCGGCTGCGTGGACGGCGTCCGTGACGACGCGATGGGCGCGCGCGTCCTCCTCGCTGGCGAGCATCCCCCCGCCCAGCGTCACCGTGCCCTCGGGGACGACGCCCAGGCCGCCGGTGACGATGAGCCCGACGCCGCCGCGTGCCCGCTCCGCGTAGAACGCCGCCAGCTGCGGCAGGTCGTCGTGCCGATCCTCCAGTCCCATGTGCATCGAGGCCATGACCACCCGGTTGGGCAGCCGGAGGGGGCCCAGAGTGATCGGCTGGAGCAGGGGCGAGACCGCGACGGGTGAAGATGTCATGCCGCTCACATTACCGGGCGGTAGCCCCCTCCTTCCAGGACCGCCTGGGGACACGCTGTGTCCGGCGCCACTGCGTAGGGCAGGATGGGGATCACACGTCGACGCGCGGCAGACCCGTCCGCGCACCCGACACGGAGGGGAGCGCACGCATGGAGTGGATCGAGGCGAACGCGGGCTGGCTGTGGCTGGTGCTGGCCGCCGGCCTGGCCGGCGTCGAGCTGCTGACCCTCGACCTCGTCTTCCTGATGATCGCCGCCGGGGCCGGCGCGGCGGGGGTGGTCGCGCTCGTGGGCGGCCCGCTGGCGCTCCAGCTCGCGGCGTTCGCCGCCGTCGCCCTGCTGATGCTCGCCGCCGTGCGCCCCGTCGCCCTGCGCCACCTGCGCAAGGACACCGGCGCCGGTGCCTCCTACCTGGACACGCTCCCGGGGCGCCGCGTCGCGGCCCAGGGAGCGATCACCGGCGACGCCGGCACGCTCGCCGTCGACGGCGACACCTGGTCCGCCCGCGTCGAGCCCGGGGCGCCCGAGGTCGCCCCCGGCGACGAGGTGACCGTCCTGCGCATCGACGGGGCCACCCTGGTGGTCCGCCCGCTCCCCCGCATCGACTGGGAGGCGGACGGCGCCTGAGCCGCCCCACGTCCTCGTTCCGACCGCACCGACCCCAGAAGAAGGGACCCCGATGGAAACCCTCATCGTCCTCGTCGTCCTCGCCGTCCTCGCGGCGGTGATCGTGGCCTCCTCGGTCAAGATCATCCCGCAGGCGCGGACGGCCAACATCGAACGCCTCGGCAAGTACAACCGCACGGCCGGCGCCGGGCTGACCCTGATCATCCCGTTCGTGGACCGCATGCTCCCGATGGTGGACATGCGCGAGCAGGTCGTCTCGTTCCCGCCCCAGCCGGTGATCACCGAGGACAACCTCGTCGTCTCCATCGACACGGTCGTCTACTTCCAGGTCACGGACGCCAAGGCCGCGACCTATGAGATCGCCAACTACATCCACGCGGTGGAGCAGCTCACCACCACCACCCTGCGCAACGTCGTGGGCGGCATGAATCTCGAGGAGGCCCTGACCTCTCGCGACTCCATCAACTCCCAGCTGCGCGGCGTGCTGGACGACGCCACCACGCGCTGGGGCCTGCGGGTCTCGCGGGTGGAGCTCAAGGCCATCGACCCGCCCATGTCCATCCAGGACTCGATGGAGAAGCAGATGCGCGCCGAGCGCGACCGTCGCGCCGCCATCCTCACCGCCGAGGGCACGAAGCAGGCCGCCATCCTCACGGCCGAGGGCGAGCGCCAGTCCCAGATCCTTTCCGCCGAGGGCGAGGCTCAGGCCCGCGTGCTGCGCGCCAACGCCGAGGCGGAGGCGATCGAGGTGGTCTTCGACGCCATCCACTCCGGCGGCGCCGACTCCGAGGTCCTGGCCTACCAGTACCTGCAGTCCCTGCCCAAGATCGCCGACGGCCAGGCCACCACCATGTTCGTGGTCCCTGCCGAGCTCACCCGCGCCCTGCAGGGCCTCGGTGAGGCGTTCGCCCCCGGCGACGGCGGCCGCCCCACCCCGGAGCACGCACCCCGGCGTCGGGACTCCGGGGACCGCGCGGGCGAGTCGGGAGCCGAGCACGCCGGCGTCACCCCGGAGCGCGCGCGGCGGCCGCGTGGGTCCCGTCCCACCACCGCCGATGCCCTGCGCGCCAGTGGCGTCATGGACGCGATGACCGCCGGTGCGGTGACGGCGGAGGACATGCCGCAGACCTCGCTCGACGAGGCCCTGGCCACGCCGCAGGAGATCGAGCCCGACCCGTCGGCCGGCCGCACCCCCGGCACCCGTCCGGCCGGCGAGGCCGACGGGAATGCTGTGGGACACTGAATGGTTCCATCAGTGAGGACGACCCGCCGCGCCTCGATCGGCCCGCGCCCCCGCGCGGGCCTCGGCGCGGCCTGACGAGGAGGAAACGTGAGCGATCGCAGCCTGCGGGGCATGCGCCTGGGCGCGCAGTCCCTGGAGTCCGAGGCCGGCGTCGAGCCCGCCGCCCGGCAGCGGGTGGAGTACCGCACGGAGGACGGCGAGCAGGTGTTCGTGACCTTCTCCGTGGAGGCGGACGTGCCGGCCACCTGGACCTCGAAGACCGGCAAGGAGGCGTTCCTCGTCAGCGGCGAGAAGCCGGCTGAGACCGAGGGCAAGCCCGTGCGCACCCACTGGGACATGCTGCGCGAGCGCCGCAGCCTCGAGGAGCTGGAGGAGACGTACAAGATCCAGCTCAACAAGCTGCGCGCCAGCCGCGGCGAGGACGTCGACGCCTGACCCGCCGCTCCCCCACGCACGACGGGGCCGGATCCGCCATGGATCCGGCCCCGTCGTCGTTCGGGGGCTGTGCGCCTCAGAGGCCGAGGCGGGCGCGCAGGCCCTCCCAGCGCGCGGCCAGGCCCCACCGGGTCACGTTGACCACGGCCTCGCCGACGATGCCGCCGCTCATCTTGGACTCGCCGAGCTCACGCTCCACGAACGTGATCGGGACCTCGACGATCCGCTTGCCGAGGCGGGCCGTGCGGAAGGTCATGTCCACCTGGAACCCGTAGCCCTTGGACTCGATCGCGTCGAGGTCGATCGCACGGAGCGTGTCGGCCCGGTAGGCGCGGTAGCCCGCCGTGATGTCCGTCAGGTTGAGGCCGAGCATGATCCGCGGGTACAGGGATCCGGCCCACGAGATCATCTTGCGGGAGGTCGGCCAGTTCACCATCTTGCCGCCCGGCACGCGGCGCGAGCCGATCACCAGGTCCGCGGTGCGGACGGCCTCCAGCAGGCGCGGCAGCTGCTCCGGCTGGTGCGAGCCGTCTGCGTCCATCTCGACCAGGACGTCGTAGCCGCGCTCCAGGCCCCAGCGGAACCCGGCGATGTAGGCGCCGCCCAGGCCGTCCTTGGTGGTGCGGTGCAGCACGTGCACCGAGGGGTCCTCGGCGGCGCGGGCGTCAGCCCAGTCGCCCGTGCCGTCCGGGGAGGCGTCGTCCACCACGAGAACGTCGGACTCCGGGACGGCGTCACGGAGTCGGCCGAGGGTCAGCGGCAGCGACTCGATCTCGTTGTACGTGGGGATGATGGTCAGCACGCGCATGTGCGGTTCTCGCCTTCCGGCCGGGGTCGTGGGGGCGGCCCGCCGGTCGGACGGGCCATCGCATCCGTTCGAGTATAGGAAGCGGAGGTCTCAGACCGGCGTCGCGGCGTCGCGCGCCACGTCCTCCGCGGCGATCCGGCCGTCCACCCAGGTGGCCCGCCAGCGGGGCAGGGTGGTCTCGGCATCGAGGGCCGGCAGCAGCGGCGTGCCGGCCCGGGTGTCCGTGCTCCACGCCGCCACCCGGCCGTCCGGCGACTGCACAGCCACCGCGTCCGCGTCCCAGACGCCGAACACGGCCGGGGCCGACACGCTCAGGCGCGGGGCGACGGACAGGCGTGCCGCCGGAGCGTCGGGCAACGCGCGCAGCGGGGTGCGGGTCGCGGCGGCGAAGGCGGAGCGGGCGGAGATGCGCTCGTCCGGGTCGGGGTGGGACAGCGCCGACCGGACGGCGGCCCACGGGTCCCCGGCCGGGCCGGCACCGAGGCACACGGAGACGGCGTCGGCCAGCAGGCTCGCCACGGGTGCGTGCAGCACGCCGTCCGCGTCGGGCACGACGGTGGCACTGACCCCGGCGGCGGCCAGGAAGGCGCGGTCCTCGGCGGTGACCGGGTGGGTGACCACGAGCCGATGGCGCACGCGCCCCAGGGCGGCGGTGCCGAGTTCCTCTGCGACCGAGCGCAGGGCGGTCAGGGCCACGTCCTGGGCGCCGGGCCCGGCGTCCGCGTCGTCGTCGGGGACGAGGTAGGCCTGCTCCCCCGCCTGGGTCGAGGCCGTCAGGAGAGCGGCGAGCGTGGCGGGGTCGGTCCCGATGGGCAGCCACACCCCGGCCGCCTCGGCGTCCACGCGGTCCGCGTGCCGGTAGACGACCGTCTGGACGTCCTCGTCGGCAGGCGCGGCGCCCGTGTCCTCGGGCGCGGCCAGGACCGTCACGACGGCGGTGCCGCGACTCAGCGCGTCACGCGCGTCCGCGGGCCGGGCCAGCGGCTCGACGAACACCGGCACGACGACGGCGCCGTCGAGGTCGCGCCGTTCGTCGCCCGGGTCGGCCACGCGGTCCGCGGAGTCGTCCGCGCCGAGCCAGGCGATCATCCCGTCCCGGACCAGCAGCGCCTGTGCGTACGGGTCCGTCGTCGAGTGGATGATGCCGTGGGTCAACAGGTGTGCGCTCACCCGCCCACCCTAGCCCGTGTCAGTCCTCGTCCGCGCGCGGGGCCGAGGCCGCCGGCAGCGAGGTGGCCACGACGCCGCGGGAGACGAGGTCCGCGGCCCGGCGGCAGGCACGGCTGCGACGGGCGTCCCCGGGGACGTTGGCCAGCTGGTCCAGCACGTCGATGACCTGCCGCGCCCAGCGGACGAAGTCGCCCGCGGCGAGGTCCGCGCCCTCGAGGGTGCGGCGCAGGGTGGCCCCCCGCACCCAGCGATGCATGGGCGCCACCAGGCCGGGGTCCGTCCGGGGCGTGGGCTCGAGCCGTGCCTGGGCCTCGTCCGTGCGCAGGCGCTCCTCGATGCGCTCGGCGGCCTCCGCGACGCGTGCGAGCCGGGGGGTCGGCATCGGGACCAGTCCGGGCTCGGTCTCCCCCTTGCCCTGGTACACGAGCAGCGCGGCGACGGCGGCCCACTCCTCCGGCGTCAGGCCGTCCGTGGCCGGATCCTGCAGCACCAGGGAGGTGAACAGGTCCCGCTCGCCGTAGATCCGGCGCAGGGCCTCGCCGCGCTCCGTGAGCGCCGCACGGGGCGAGGACGCGTCCTCCTGGACGTAGCCGTAGGCGCGCAGCAGAGCGACCACGCGGTCGAACGTGCGGGCGATGGTGTTGGTGCGGCCCGCGATGCGTTCCCGCAGGACGAAGACCTCCCGCCGCATGGCCCACCAGCGGTCGCCCCAGCGGGCGTGCTCCTCGCGGTCCTGGCAGCCGTGGCACGGGTGGCGGCGCAGCGCCCGGCGCAGCTCCTCGACCCGGGGTGCGGCCGGGTCCTCCCGGAGGCGGAAGCCCGCCGTGCGGCGGCCTCCGGCGGGCGGGCGGCCCGTGCGCACGGCCTCGCGCATGAGGGCGGCGACGTCCTTGCGCTGCGTGGGCGTCTTCACCTGCACCACCTGGGGCAGGGCGGCGCCCGCCACCGGCTCGACCGGCCCGGCGACGTCGTCCACCGTGATGCGGCGCAGCTGCGCCTTGTCCGTGACGACGCCGACGCGCGGGTTCTGGGGGTTGCCGGCGGGGAACACGACGACGGCCCGCCCGAGCGCGCGGCCGGCGTCGAGCTCGACGACGTCCCCGACCGCGAGGTTCGCGAGCGAGTCCTTCACGGCGGCCAGGTGGGCCCGACGGCGCCCCTGCGAGCCGGACTTCTCCGCGGCCGCGAGCTCCTTGCGCAGGGTGAGGTATTCGGCGAAGTCGCCGAGGTGACACTGCATGGCCTCCTCGTACTTCTCGAGGCTGGCCTGCTTCGAGCGGACTTCGCGGGCCAGCCCCACCACGGAGCGGTCCGCCTGGAACTGGGCGAACGAGGACTCGAGGATGCCCCGCGCCCGCTCCGCGCCGACCTGCGCCAGCAGGTTCGCGGACATGTTGTAGGTGGGCCGGAACGAGGAGTGCAGCGGGTAGGTGCGGCGCGAGGCCAGGCCCGCGACGGCGGCCGGGTCCAGCCCGGGACGCCACATCACCACGGCGTGGCCCTCGACGTCGATGCCGCGGCGGCCCGCCCGGCCCGTCAGCTGGGTGTACTCCCCCGGCGTGATGTCGACGTGGTTCTCGCCGTTGAACTTGACCAGCTTCTCGATCACCACGGAGCGGGCCGGCATGTTGATGCCGAGGGCGAGGGTCTCCGTGGCGAACACGGCCTTGAGCGCGCCGGCGGTGAACAGGTCCTCGACGGCCTCCTTGAACGGGGGCAGCATACCGGCGTGGTGGGCCGCGAAGCCCCGGGACAGGCCGTCCCGCCACGCCCAGAACCCGAGGATCTCCAGGTCCTCGACGGGCAGCAGGCGCGCCGCCTCCTCGACCCGCTCGGCCACGAGCGCCTTCTCCCGCGCCGTGGTGAGGTCGAGCCCGGCCCGCAGGCACTGCTCCACGGCGGCGTCGCAGCCGGTCCGCGAGAAGATGAAGGTGATGCATGGCAGCAGCCCGTCGCGGTCGAGGACCCGGATCATCTCCGGACGCGACGTGGACAGCCGCGGTCCGCGCCGCGGGCCGCCGTCGTGACCGCCCGGCCGACCGGAGACCGGCCGCTCCCGGTCCAGTGCGGACGAGCCGGTCCGGCCCCGGCCGCCGTCGCGACCCGTGTGCCGGCCGCCCCTGGCCCGCCCCTTCGTGCCGCCCCCGCGCCCGTCGCGGTGCTGCTGCCGCCCGGGGCGCCCCCAGTCGGCGCGCTGGAACCGGCGCTCGGCCTCCTCCCCCAGGCGCTTGAGCTCGGGGTTGAGCAGGGCCTCCCCGTCCCGGTCCGCGGCGTCCTCGAAGGCGATGTCCTCGGCGAACAGGTCGTAGAGCCGGCCCCCGGCCATGATGTGCTGCCACAGCGGCACCGGCCGGTGTTCCGAGACGATCACGGTGGTGGCGCCCCGGACCGTGTCGAGCCAGGCGCCGAACTCCTCGGCGTTGGACACCGTGGCGGACAGGGAGATCAGCTGCACGTGCTCGGGCAGGTGGATGATGACCTCCTCCCACACCGGTCCCCGGAACCGGTCGGCGAGGTAGTGGACCTCGTCCATGACGACGAAGCCGAGGTCGATGAGGGTGTCCGACTGCGCGTACAGCATGTTGCGCAGCACCTCGGTGGTCATCACGACGACGGGCGCGTCCGGATTGACGGAGGTGTCCCCCGTGAGCAGGCCGACGTTCTCCGCGCCGTGCACGCGGGCGAGGTCCGCGTGCTTCTGGTTGCTGAGGGCCTTGATGGGGGTGGTGTAGAACGCCTTCGTGCCGCGGGCCAGGGCCAGGTGGACGGCGAACTCGCCGACCACCGTCTTGCCGGCACCGGTGGGCGCCGCGACGAGGACGCCGTGGCCGTCCTCGACCTCGGCGCACGCGCGGCGCTGGAAGTCGTCGAGGGGGAAGCCCACGCGTGCGGCGAACCGGCCGAGCTCGGAGCCGGCATGGTGCCGGGCCGCCCGGGCACGGGCGTAGCGCTCCGCCGGGCTCAGCTCGGGTTCGTCGTGCGGGGTCGCGGACGCGGGATGGTGGGCCATGGCCCCACCCTACTGGCGGGTCCGGACGCCGTCGTGGTCGTGCGTCCGGGCGTGAGGGCTGCGGCGTACGACGCTCAGATCTGATCGAGCGGCTTCGGGCCTTCGGCGAGCTCCGCCTCGACGTCCACCTCGCGCTGCCCCGAGCGGCGGTCACGACGACGGTCCCCCCACAGACACAGGACGATGGCCACGCCGAAGAGGACGACGAGCGGGATCGCCATGTAGAACATGGAGATGGCGTCCGCACCGGGGGCGGCGATCGCGGCGATCAGCATGATCACGAAGACGGTGATGCGCCAGTGGTGGACGATCGTGCGGCCCGGCAGGATGCCGAGCATGTTCAGTCCCACCAGCAGCACCGGCAGCACCATGGCCACGCCGAACGCGAGGTAGAGACGCGTGACGAAGCTGATGTACACCGACGCCGTCGGGAGATTCGCGCCGCCCTCGGGAGTGAAGCCCACGAAGAACTGGACGGCCTGCGGCATCACGAGCCACCCCAGCGCGATGCCGAAGATGAACAGGGGCACGGCCGCGGCGATGAAGCCCAGGGCGTACTTCTTCTCGGCCTTCTTCAGACCCGGCACGATGAACGCCCAGATCTGGTAGAGCCAGACCGGGCTGGACAGGATGAGCCCGATGAACATGCTGCCCTTGAGCATGAGGTCGAACGGCGAGGCCACCGTGTCATAGGCGACGGCCGCCGTGTGCCCCTGGCTGGCGATCTCCTTGACCGGGCGGAACAGCTCCGCCATGACCGGCTGGTAGACGAGGAAGCCGACCACCATGCCGACCGCGACGGCGAGTCCCGACTTCAGCAGTCGGTTGCGCAGCTCCGTGAGGTGCTCGCGCAGCGGCATCTCGCCGGTGGGGTTGTCCCGCCGCTTCCGGCGGCGCCGGGTGCGGCGGGCGACCTCGTCGACCTCGGTCATCGGGTGGGGGTCCTTCCGGCTCAGCGCGGGTCGCGCGGGTCGGTCTCGTCACGCTCGACGACGCGGCCCTCGACCGGCTCGTCCGCGGCGGTGGAGCCGGCGCCGGAGCGCTCGTCCGTGGTGCCCTTGCCCTCGGTGCGCATCTGCTTCACCTCGGAGGAGAAGATGCGCATCGACTGGCCGAGGTTGCGGGCCATCGCGGGCAGCTTCGGCGCCGCGAAGAGCAGGATCGCGAGCAGGATGATGATGACGAGCTGCCAGCCCTGGAGTCCAGCCATGATGAGGGGTCCTTTCGATGGGGTTCCGGGGTCCAGGCTACCGCGCCGGCAGGGCCGCGAGGGCATCGCCCAGCGCGTCCGCCACGGACGCCCGGAGGTCGGCGGGGGCCAGCACCTGGACGGCTCCGCCGTGGCGTCCGACCAGCGCGGCGGCCACGCCGGCGTCGGTCAGATGCACCCGGGTGAGGCGGTCGCCGTCGGGCAGGTCGGCCTGGGCGTCCGGGCGGTAGCCGGCGGCCGCGTCGCGGACGGGATGGGCCCAGCGCAGCAGCACGGGCACCCCCACGGCGTCGTCGGGGTGGACCCGCCAGCGTGCGGGCCGGGCCCGGGGCGCGAACGTCTCCCCCGTGGGTGCGGGCGCGCTGATCCGGTCCACCCGGAACACCCGGTGGTCCTCGGCGCGACGACACCACGCCTGCAGGTAGAGGCGCGCCCCGTCCTGCACCAGGGCCAGCGGCTCCACGTCCCGCTCGGTGAGGGCATCGGCATGCACGGAGCGGTAGGTCAGGTGCACGACGGCCCGCTCCGCCACGGCGGCCAGCAGGGTGCGCACCGTCGCGGGGTCCACGGCCACGTCCCAGTGGGCGGCGACGGCGACCGGGGGCCCGCCGGCGGTGTGCGCCTCGGCCTCCCGGAGGGCGGCGTCGTCCGCGTCGTCCGCATCCGGGGCCCCCGCGTCCAGGACCGCGGCGCGGATCCGGCGCTGGGCGGAGCGGGCGGCCTCGCGGTCGGCCTCGTCCAGCACCGGCAGGTCCGCGACCGTCTGCAGGGCGGCCACGAGGCTGTGCGCCTCGGGGCGCGTCAGCCGCACGGGACCGGCCAGGTCGGCGGCGCGCTCCACGTGGACGCGGCCGGCCACCTCCGCCACCTCGAACTGGAAGCCGGGGAAGTCCCGCTCGGGCATGCCGCAGTAGCGCAGCGTCTCGAGGTCGGCGTCGAGGCGCTCGTCGGTGACCCCGAGACGCGCGCGCAGCTCCGCCCGGTCCACCCCACCGGCCCGGTTGGCCAGCCCCACGATGTCCAGCAGGCGGCCCACGAGGTCCTCGCTCGAGTCGCGGGCGCGGCGCCGGACGGGCGCGGCGAGCGCCACCTCGAGCAGGGCCGGGTCGGCGGGGCCGGCGTGGGTCTCCGCCGCGGCGGCCAGGCCCGCGCGGACGCGGTCGGTCAGGTCCGGGTGCGCGGCCGAGGGCACGGCCCGGCCCAGCAGGCCGCCGATCTCCGCGGCGAGGCCGTCCTCGCGCGGTCCGGCGGGGGCCTCCCAGAGCTCCCAGTCGGGCCCCGGTGCGGCGCCGTCCTCGACCCGGGGCTCGGCCGGCTCACCGACCGCGCGGACGCCCTGACCCCGGCCGGGCGCGAGCCACACCCGGACCCGCTCGGCGTCGGCCTGCCCGGCCAGGCGCGCCACGAGGCCGGCGTGGTCGTGGTCCTCGGGACGGCCGGGGGCGTCCGTCGCCCGCTCGACGCGGCGCGGCTCCCCCTCCATCCGGGTGAGCCGGAAGCTGCGCTCGGCGCCGCGGTCGAGGTCCCAGCCGGTGAGGTACCAGCGGCCGCGCACGAGGGTGAGGAACCAGGCCCGCACGGTGCGCCGGGTGGCCCGCCCCCGCGCGTCGCGGTAGGGGAAGCGCAGCACGGCCTCGTCGGCCACGGCCTGGGTGAGGGCCTCGAGCCGGGGGTCGGCCCGGGGCATGAGGGTGTGGTACCCGGCCAGCTCGTCGTCGCCCGTGAGGTCGGTGGCCGGCTGGAACAGCAGGCCCACGGCGCGGACGACGTCGGCGCGCAGCGGCGAGTCACCCCACAGGCGACGCGCCCGCACGAGGGCGCGGCGCTCGTCCACGGTGAGGTCGAGGTCGCGCAGCAGCAGCGCATCGCGGACGACGCGGTGCCGCACCCCCGCCTCGCCCTCGTCGAAGCCCGCGGGTTCGAGGGTCTCCAGCGGGACCCCCACGGCGCGCAGCACGCGGCGGTCCCGCTGGAAGAGCTTCTCGAAGGCGGCGTCCGTGAGCCCCTCATAGCCGACGACCTGCCGTCGGATCCGGTCACGCTCGAGGCCATGCGGTGCCGAGAGCAGCAGCCACAGCAGCGAGATGATGCGCTCGGCGGCCTCGTCGCCGGCGCGCCGCGGGGCGGGTGGGGTCACGGGGCCCGGGGTCAGTCGACCGAGACGAGGTCGCAGACGAAGATGAGCGTCTCGTTCGGCCCGATCGCGGAGCCGGCGCCGCGGGCGCCGTAGCCCAGGTGCGGCGGGATCTCGAGGCGGCGGCGGCCGCCGACCTTCATGCCGAGCAGGCCCTGGTCCCAGCCGGCGATGACCTGGCCGACGCCGACGGTCAGGGGCAGCGGGGTGCCGCGGTTCCACGAGGCGTCGAACTCCTCGCCGGTGGACCAGGCCACGCCCACGTAGTGGACCTGCACGCGGGAGCCGGCCTCGACGGCCGGGCCGGAGCCCTCGATCAGGTCCTCCACCACGAGCTCGGTGGGCGGGGTCTCGCCCGGGAAGTCGATCTCGGGCTTGGTGCGGTCGTAGTCGCGCTGTCCGAAGGACACGGTGCTCTCCTCTGGGGTTCTCGTGGACGGGGTCAGTTCGCCGACGGGGTGGCGGACGCCTGGGCGTCCAGGATGTCCACGACGAACAGCAGGGGCTCGTTCTCGCCGATGTCCGGCGGGCTGCCCTGCTCACCGTAGGCCTTCTCGGCCGGGATCGACAGGAGGACGCGCGAGCCCACCTTCTGGCCGGCCAGACCCTCCTTCCAGCCCTCGATGACCTGATTGAGGGAGAACGTGATCGCCTGGCCCGTCTCCCAGGACGAGTCGAAGACCTCGCCGTCGGACCACGTCACCCCCTCATACTGCACGGTCACGGTGTCGTCCGCCCCGACTTCGCGGCCCTCGCCCTCGATCAGGGGCTGGACCACCAGCTCCTGGGGCGCCTCGCCGTCGGGCTTCGCGATGCTCGGCCGGCCGCTCTCCTCGTCCACGGTGACGTCGGGCAGGCGCTCGTCCCGCTCGGTCACCTCCTCGCCCTCGGCCTGCTTCGGCAGGATGGCGTCGATCTTGTAGACGAACAGCTGGGCGGGCTGCGTCTGGGTGGAGGGGGAGGCGCTCGGCGACGCGCTCTCGGTCTGCGGGACGGGGACGTCGTACTGGGGGCTGTACGCGGCGACGATCGTGCCGGCGCCGCTGCCCACCAGCATCTCGTGGATCTCCGGGTTCATGGACTTGAGCTGGTCGTCCACGGGCACGGCCTCCGGTTCGCCGCTGAAGTTCTCGGCGACCACCTCGCCGCTGGCCGGATCGACGACGGCGATCGACATCTTCAGGACGTCGCCCTCCTGCACCTGCTCCCCCTCGCCGGCGGTCAGCACGCGCGTGGTGGGCTGGTCGGTGTCGATCTCCCCGTCGATCTCGACCGTCGGCGCCCCGCCGTCGCCCTCCGTGAAGGTGACACCCGTCAGGGCGTCCGGCTCCCCCTCGCCCTCGCCGACGGCCGCCCGCTCGGGGGCGGCCGACGTGGAGGCCGACGCGGTGTCGCTGTGGGGCTGGTCCGCGCCGTCGTCGCCGGTGGCGCAGGCGGTGGCCAACATCAGGCCCGCGGCGCCGAGGGACAGCAGCGGCAGCAGGCGGCGACGGCGGCGGGCCGTCGGGGGCTGGGGGGTCTCGAACGAACTCATGCGGGTCACCCTAACGGCGCGTCCTGGACGCGCGCTGTCAGGCGATCCGCTCGAACAGCCGGTCGACGGCGGCCGACGACGTGTCGAACGGGTCCTTCGTCACGATCGCGTGCAGCGGATGGTCGGTGAGCTTCAGGGTCGTCCAGTCGACGGCGTAGTCCAGGCCGCGCTCCCGGGCGCGGGCCACGAAGTCCGCGCGCACGCGGGCCCGGGTGGTGGGCGGGGCGGCCTCCACGGCGGACCGGGCGGCGTCCTCGGGCAGCAGGCGCGCGACGGCGCCGCGCCGCAGCAGCAGGCGGAACAGCCCCCGGTCGGGGTCGATGTCGTGGAAGGCCAGGTCCAGCTGGGCGAGGCGGGGCGCGTCCCAGCCCAGGTCGTGGCGGGCCCGGTAGTCCTCCAGCAGGCGCAGCTTGATCGCCCAGTCGATGCGGTCCTCGATGCGGGACCGGTCACCGGTGCGGACGGCGTCGAGCACCTCGCCCCACAGGGTGAGGACCTCCCCCACCCGGTCGTGGTGGGCACCCTCCGCGGCGACGAAGGCGCGGGCCCGCTCGAGGTAGTGCTCCTGCAGCTCGAGGGCGGAGGCCTCCCCCTCCCGGAGCGCGATGCGGGCCGTGCCGGTGAGGTCGTGCGAGATCTGCCGCACCGCGCGGGTGGGGTGGGCGACGACGCGGTCCCCGAGCGGGAAGCCCGCCTCGATCATCCGCAGCAGCAGGTCGGTGGCGCCGAAGCGCAGCAGGTGGGTGTGCTCGGAGAGGTTCGTGTCCCCCACGATCACGTGGAGGCGCCGGTACTCGGAGGCGTCCGCGTGCGGTTCGTCCCGCGTGTTGATGATCGGCCGGGACCGCGTGGTGGAGGAGGACACGCCGTCCTGCACGAAGTCGGCGCGCTGGGAGAACGCGAAGTGGGCCGGGCCCTCGCCCTCGGGCCACGTGCCGGCGGGCACGACGCGGCCCGCGCCCACGAGGATCTGCCGGGAGACGAGGAACGGGACGAGCGCCTCGGTGAGCCGCCGGTACTCGGTGCGCCGGCGCAGCAGGTAGTTCTCGTGGGAGCCGTAGGAACTGCCCGAGGAGTCGGCGTTGTTGCGGTAGAGGTGGATCCGGCCGCCGACCCCGTCCGCGGCCATGCGCTCCTCGGCCTGGACCACGAGGTCGTGCAGCAGCAGGTCCCCCGCCCCGTCCGAGGCGATGAGCTCGTCGAGCGTCGAGCACTCGGCGGTCGCGTACTCGGGGTGGGACCCGACGTCGAGATAGAGCCGGGAGCCGTTGGCCACGAACACGTTCGAGGACCTCCCCCACTCGACGACGGGCCGGAAGAGATAGCGGACGACCTCTTCGGGGCTCAGCGGGCGCCCCTGCGGGTTCCAGTGCTGGACGCCGTACTCCGTCTCCAGCCCGAAGATCCGGCGGGCGCGGTCCGCGTCGGTCACTGGCCGCCCTTCTGGACGAAGCCCTTGACGAACTCCTCGGCGTTGGACTCCAGCACCGAGTCGATCTCGTCCAGCAGGCTGTCCAGGCCCTGGTCCTGGGCCGCGGGCTTCACGTGCGCCTGGCCCGCCGCGGCGCCGGTCTCGTCGTCGCCGCCGGACGGGCGTGGGCGGATCTGCTCCTGGGACATGGTGGCCTCCTCGTGCGTCGACGCGGGTCGGTGTGCTCCGTCCGCGTCCACCCATCCTGCCCCACGCGCGGGCCACGTTTCAGCCCCACGTCCCCGGGTTGCCCCACGCTGGCAGGATGGGGGCATGCGCCTGTGGACCCTTCATCCCCGCCACCTCGACCGCCAGGGCCTGACGGGCGCCTGGCGCGAGGCCCTGCTCGCGCAGGCCGTCCTGGCCGGCCGCACGCGCGGGTATCGGGACCACCCGCAGCTGCTGAGGTTCCGGGAGCACCCGGACCCGTCCGGCGCCGTCGGTGCGTTCCTCTCCGGCCTCGAGGCCGAGGCCACGGCGCGCGGCTATCGCTTCGATCACTCCCGGATCGACCGGCCGTGCCCCGCCCCCGACGGCGCCGTGCGCATCCCGCCCGCCGGTCTCGCACCGATCCCGGCCACCACGGGCCAGCGCGACCTGGAGTGGCGTCACCTGTGCGCCAAGCTGGCCGCGCGCAGCCCCGCCTGGCTCGAACAGTGGTCGGACACGCCCGTCCCCGACGTGCACCCGCTGTTCACGATCGTCCCGGGGCCGGTCGCGTCCTGGGAGCGCGCCTGAGGGCGGGCCGCGGTCGGGCCCGGTCTGGCACCGTGGGGGCATGATCCGCGACGAGAGCATCGAGAGCTATCTGGGCCGCCTCGCCTCCGGCGAGCCCACCCCCGGTGGCGGCGCGACGGGCGCGCTGGCGGTCGCCGAGGGCGCCGGACTGCTGGCCATGGCGGCCCGGTTCAGCGCAGCCGAGGAGGACGCCCGGGCATCGGAGGGCCTGATCGCGGCGTGCCTCGGCCTCGCCGACGGCGACGAGCGGGGCTTCGGCGCCGTGGCCGAGGCGTTCGGGCTGCCCCGCGACACCCCGGAGGACCGGGCCCGGCGCTCGGCCGCGATCCAGGCCGCCCTGGCCGAGGCCGTCCGGCCACCCCGCGGGATCGTCGATGCCGCCGCGCGTGCACTGGACCTGGCCGAGCGTGTGCTGGACGCGGCGAACCCGAACGTGCTCTCCGACGTCGGTGCGGCGCTCGGCTGCGTCCGGGGCGGCCTCACCGCCGCCGCGGTGACCCTCGAGACCAACCTGGGCCCCCTCCGCGACGAGGGCCTGGAGGGCATCGTGCGCACCGACGTCGACCGGGCGGACCGTCTCGTCGCGCGGGCGGACGCCCTGCTGGGCCGCGTGCGCGCGGCCGTCACGGGCTGAGCGCCCGCCCGCACCTTCAGGCCCGCGCGCCGAACAGCGGCGGCAGCGTGGCCGCGAGCGTCTCGTCGTCGGGCCGGGGCGCGGCGGCGTCCTCCCACCAGCCGGGCAGGTCCACGGCGGCGCCGACCAGCGGCTCGGCCAGGTGCAGCCGGTGCACCCGCTCCCCCGCCCCGCGCAGCAGCAGCGTCTCCCACGCGGCGCCGGCCACGCGGTCACCGTGGCGGCCCACGAGGTTGCCGCGGGTCCACGCGCGGGTGGCCCGCGGCGGCGTGGCGACGGCGGCACGGATCTCCGCCTCATCGGCGAGCGTCCGGAGGGCGCCGGCGGCCACGAGGCGGCGGTGCAGGGAGCGGGCCGGGCGCAGGTCGGCGTACTGCAGGTCCACCATCGCGAGGCGGGGGTCGGTCCAGTCCGCGCCCGTGCGGGCCCGCAGGCCCTCGAGGACGCGCAGCTTGGCCGCCCAGTCGGCGCGGTCGCTCAGGGACAGCGGATCCGCGGTGGCGTCGTCGAGGTCGATGGCCCAGGCCTCCAGCACCTCGCGCGTCTGCGGATCCGTCACCCCGAAGGCGGCGCAGTGGGCGCGGGCCGCGTCCAGGTAGGACCGCAGGATCTGCAGCCCGGTCCAGTGCCGGCGCACGGGGCCGTCCGCGGTGCGTTCGAGCAGCGGCACCGTGGCCCGCAGACCCGGGTCGTGGCTGATCGTCTGCAACGCGGCCACCGGGTCGTCCAGGGTGAGCCGGGGCGCCGTCCCGGCCTCGGCCATCGCGAGGACGAGCGCGGTCATGCCCATCCGCAGCCACGTGGCGTGCTGGCTCAGCGTCGCGTCGCCGATGATCACGTGGAGCCGGCGGTAGGCCTCGGGACGGGCGTGCGGCTCGTCCCGCGTGTTGACGATCGGCCGGTGGATCGTGGTCTCCAGCCCCACGGGCTCCTCGAAGTAGTCGGCCCGCTGCGACAGCTGGAAGCCCGGCCGCTCCCCCGCCGGGCCGAGCCCCACGCGGCCCGCGCCCACGAGCACCTGCCGCGCCGCGAAGAACGGCAGCAGGACGGCGGTGAGCTCCTCGAAGTCGAGGGACCGGGCCACGAGGTAGTTCTCGTGCGCGCCGTAGGACTGGCCCTTGCCGTCCACGTTGTTCTTGTAGACCAGCACCTCCGGGGCGCCCTCGGCCTGGCCGATGTGCTCGGCCGCCGCCTGCGCGACCAGGTCCCCGGCGGCGTCCCACACCATGGCGTCCCGCGGGGTGGTCGTCTCCGGCGACGAGTACTCCGGGTGGGCGTGGTCCACGTACCAGCGCGCACCGTTGGCCAGCACGGTGGACAGGAGCAGGTGCACGGGCTCCCCGTCCGGGCCCACGAGCGCCTCGTCGGTCAGCTGCGAGGGGTGCGCCGCCGAACGCGGCAGCCGCCAGCCGCGGGCGTCCACGAGCGGCGACTCCCCCGTGTAGTCCCACTCCGTGCCGGCCACCGCCGAGCCGGACCGGGTGACCAGGTCCGCGTACGCGTTCACGAGCTCGACCGAGAGCACGCTGTGGTGCGCCCCCGGGTTGGCCGGCGCGTGGATGCCGAACTCGGTCTCCGTGCCCATCACGCGGTGCACGCCCCAGCCCGCGGCGTCCCTCCCGTTCGGGGGCACCGCCGCGCCGTGGAACAGCCGGCGCTGGCCCTCGAAGGCGGGGGTCGGGCCGACGTCGACGGCGGCGGCCCGGGCGAAGCCGTCCGCGGCCCCGCGGCCGAACGCGCTCATGCCTCGACCCCCCGGACCATGCGCAGCGAGCGCAGCCGAGGACCGCGCCAGCCGGAGGTGCGCGCCCACTCGGCGGGCGCGACCGTGGCCAGCAGGTCCGTCTGGTCCTCCAGCACCGCGGCCACGGCCTCGCGCAGGTGGCCCTCGCGGACGCCGAGCGCGGCCGGGGCCTGGCCGGCGGCCAGGTAGTCGCGCACCGCGTGCCGCTTGGCGCGGTCCACGACGTCGGCCACCACGGCGCCCGAGACGAGGTCGGCCAGGTGCAGGGCGTGGGTCGTGCCGGACACGTCCGTCAGCTCCGCCAGCGCGGTGTCCGCGCCGCGGTCGTAGAGGGCGGCGACCGTCCGGGCGATGAGCGTCGCGCGGGCCGCGTCCGCGGAGCCGGCCGCGACGACGTCGTCGGCGTGCAGGGGCACGTCTACGGTGAGGTGCTTGGCCATGATCTCCGCGGCGCCGTCGGCGTCGGGACGGTCCACGCGGATCTTCACGTCCAGTCGGCCGGGGCGGAGCACGGCCGGGTCGATCATGTCCTCGCGGTTGGAGGCGCCGATGACGATCACGTTCTCGAGGGCCTCGACGCCGTCGATCTCGGTGAGCAGCTGCGGGACGATCGTGGTCTCCACGTCCGAGGAGACGCCGGAGCCGCGCGTGCGGAACAGCGACTCCATCTCGTCGAAGAAGATGACCACGGGGAAGCCGGCGTCGGCCTTCTCGCGGGCCCGGTCGAAGATGACGCGGATCTGCCGCTCGGTCTCGCCCACGTACTTGTTCAGCAGCTCGGGTCCCTTGACGTTGAGGAAGAACGAGCGCTCGCCGTCCGCGCTGCGGGCCGAGAGGGCGTTGGCCACGGCCTTGGCGAGCATGGTCTTGCCGGTGCCGGGCGGGCCGTACAGCATGATCCCCTTGGGGGCGCGCAGGCCGTGCTCGCGGTAGACCTCGGGGTGCAGGAACGGGATCTCGACGGCCTCGCGGATCCGGTCGATCTGCGGGCCGAGGCCGCCGATGTCCTCGAATGTGACGTCCGGGACCTCTTCCAGCAGCACCTCGTCCACCTCGGACAGCTCGACCCGCCGCAGCGCCCATTCGACGCGGGCGTCCACGGTGACGGCGTCCCCGTGGCGCAGGTCGACGCCCTCCAGCGCGGGCGCGCGCCGCACCACGCGCTCCTCGTCCGCCGTGCCGGCCAGGACGAGGCCGCCGTCGGGCAGCGCCTCCTTGACGCGCAGCAGCTGACCCGACCCCGTGCCCGGGGCGACGCCGACGATCGAGCTGGACTCGTCCAGCAGCACCTGGGCGCCGGGGGTGAGGCGGGCGGCGTCGAGCAGCGGGGAGACCGTCACGCGCAGCCGCCGGCCGTTCTGCATGACGTCCGCTCCCCCGCGCACCACGGCGCCGGTCTCCACGCCCTCCTCGGGCTCGCGCGGGGCATGGACGGCCTCGAGGGTGGCGAAGGTGAACGGCGGATGCGTGACGGCGTCCAGGTTCTCCTTGAGCGTCGTGATCTCGGCGCGCGTGGCCTCGAGCAGCTCGACCATGCGCCGGTTGTTGCGGGCGGCCGTCTGCGTCTGGGCCTCGGCGGCCCGACGGCGTTCGCTCAGGCCGGCGGCGTGCCGCTGGGCGGACTGCAGCTGGTGCCGCAGCCGTTCGGCCTCGGCCTGGGATTGCCGCAGCAGCTCCCGTGCCTCGGCGAGGCGCTGCTCGGCGTGCTCCGTGCCTGATTGCGCGTGGTGGTCCACCGGTGCTCCGTCCACTCAGTCCTGCTCCCCGGTCGGGGTCCTCCCACCGTACGCGTCCACGCCCTGCTCGGCGGCGCGTGACCGCGCGGCCATGAGGCGGGCCTCCTTCGCCGCCTTGCGCGCCTTCTTGTCTGTGATCGGCCGTTCGCCGAGGGCCTCGGGCGTCCACCGGGCCTCGTCGGCCGGCTGCCAGGCCTCGACGTCCTCGGCTCTGAACTCGGAGACCTTGGAGCGCTTCTTCAGGCGCAGCGCCTCCTCGCCCGAGGCCAGGCGGCGGGCCGTGAGGAGGAAGCCGGTGTGCGCGACCATGCGGTGGTCGGGGCGCACGGCGAGCCCGTCCAGGTGCCAGCCGCGCACGAGGGTCTCGTTGGCCTCGACCTGCGTGAAGCGGCCCGAGTCCCGGATGGCCTCGGCCACGCGGGAGAGCTGGGTGGCGGTGGCCACGTAGTTCAGCCACACACCGCCGGGGGCCAGGACCTCGGCGACGGCGTCGAGGCATTCCCAGGGGGCCAGCATGTCCAGGACCACCCGGTCCACGGAGCCCGGCTCGTGGACCTTGGGCATCTCCTCCTGCGCGTCGCCGAGGTGCACCGACCAGGCGGGGTGCTCGGCGCCGAAGAAGGCCTCCACATTGGCCCGGGCGACGTCCGCGAACTCCGGGCGGCGCTCGTAGGAGTGCAGGCGACCGTGGTCGCCCACGGCGCGCAGCAGGGACATGGACAGGGCGCCGGAGCCCACGCCGGCCTCGACCACGACGGCGCCCGGGAAGATGTCCGCCTGCTGCACGATCTGCGCCGCGTCCTTCGGGTAGACCACCGTGGCGCCGCGGGGCATGGACAGGACGAAGTCGTTCAGCAGGGGGCGCAGCACCTGGTACGGCTGGCCGGCCGAGTTCTCGACCACGACGCCCTCGAAGCCGCCGATCAGGTCGTCGTGCCGCAGCACGCCCTGGTAGCTGTGGAACTCCCCGCCGGGCAGCAGGGTGATCGTGTTGAGGCGGCCCTTCGCGTCCTTGATCTGCACGCGCTGGCCGGCCCGCAGGGGGCCGCGGCGCGCGCTCACGCCGGTGGGTTCGGTCATGGGGGGGCTCCTTCGGTTCAGGGACGCCGCGTCGCGTCGACGGCGGCGAGGATCGTCTCGCGGGGCACCACGGAGCGCACGAGGCCGTGCGCGTCGGTCAGCACCCACACGGGGGTCTGGGGGTCGGCCAGGCGGGCGGCCAGGTCGGGACCGGCGGCGGGGACGTCGTCGCGGACGAGGACGGCCTCCGGAGCCAGGGCGACGGCGACCGCGGCCAGGGCGGTGGTCGTGCGGCGCGCCGGGGTCAGGCCCGCCGCGGCCGTGAGGTCCAGCACGCCGCGGGGCCGACCGGCCCCGTCCACGGCCACGACGGCGCGGCGGCCGCCGTCCGCCTGGGCCAGGGCCTCGGCGACGCTGAGGTGCTCGGGCAGGGCGATGGCGGGCGCCTCGACCTGCTCGAGCCGCAGGGTCTCCAGCCGGCGGCTCCAGCGCCCGTGGCGCACGGCGTCGTCCGCGCCCCGCCACAGCGTGAGGGCGACCCAGGCCGCCAGGACGACGACGAACAGGTCCGGCGCGCGGCCTGCGAGGGTCGGGGGGCCGAGCACCGCCGCGAGGACGCCCACCGCGACGACGCGCCCGGCCCAGCCGGCCGCCTCGACGCCACGGGCCCGGGAGCCGGTGGCGGCCCAGACGGCGGACTCGACCATGCGGCCGCCGTCGAGCGGGGTGCCCGGCAGCGCGTTGAACGCGGCCAGGAGGAGGTTGGCCCACACCGTGACCTCGAGCAGCAGGGCGGGAACGGACGGGCCGGGCACGGCGCGGGCCGCCAGATGGGCGAGGCCCGCGAGCACGAGGTTCGCGGCGGGGCCGGCCATCGCGGTGAGGACCGTGTCCAGCGGTCGAGCGGACGGGCTGCGGAACTGGGTGTGCCCGCCCCACAGGGTGAGCGCGATCTCCTCGGTGCGCTGGCCGAAGGCGCGGCCGGTGAGGGCGTGGGCGGCCTCGTGGACCAGGACGGAGAGGGCCAGGAGCACGGCGTACCCCAGGGCGACCGCGTAGGCGCCGCCGCCGATCGCGGGCAGCGCGCGCTGGATCTGCGGGCCGAACGCGAGGGTGATGACCGCGGCGATCAGGAGCCAGGACCAGGACAGGCGCACCGGCGCGCCGGCGATCGTGCCCAGCCGGACGGAGGCGGGCCCGCTCATCCGGCCCCGTCCGCCCCGGGCCCGCGCGCGGCGGCGATCCGGCGGACCGCGGCGAGGTCGGCCGGCGTGCGGCCGGCGAGCGTCGTCCACTCGACGGTCGCGAGCCCCGCCGGCAGCGGCAGCACGCTGGGCACGCCGACCGTCGGCAGGCCCGCGGCCACGGCCGCGCCGACGCCCACCGGGGAGTCCTCGACCGCCACACAGTCGGCGGCCGTCAGCCCCGGTGTCCGCTCGGCCAGCAGCTGCAGGCCCAGCCGGTACGCCTCCGGGTCGGGCTTGCCCCGGGAGACCATGTCCCCCGAGACGACGACGTCCAGCGTGCCCGCCGGCGCCCGCTCGGCCAGTGCGCGGGCCAGTGGGGCATGGGACATCGTCACGAGGGCGCCCGGCACGCCGGCCTCGGCGAGCGCGACGAGCAGCTCCCGGGCACCCGGCCGCCATGGCACCCCACGGACGACCCCCTGGACGACCTCGTCCATCGTCAGGTCGATGATCCGCTGCACGGGCAGGTCCAGCCCGGCCTCCTGCAGGCGGCGCGCTCCCTCGTCGAGGGGGCGTCCCACGAGGGAGGCGGCCAGGTCATCCGACCAGGTGCCGCCGTGCTCGACCACCAGGCGGCGCTGGACGGCGTTCCACAGGGGCTCCGTGTCCACGAGGGTGCCGTCCATGTCCCACAGGACGGCGCGTGGCAGGCGGCGGGCACGGTCGTCCGGGGCGGGCGCGGGGTGGCGGGGCATGGAGTGCATCCTATCGAGCGCCGCCGCCGGGGTGTGCGGGGCGGGTCGCGGGCCGTGGCCCCGTCGTCGGGCCGTGTCTAGGCTGGCCGCCATGACCGACGCTACCTCCGAGGACCAGCCGGACGACGTCCTGGGCCCGCTGCGGACCCACCTGACGGCGACCGTGGACGAGCTCGAGGCCGGGCGGCGGGCCCCCACGGTCCTGTTGCTGGCCTTCGAGGGGTGGAACGACGCCGGGGAGGCCGCGACCGGGGCCCTGGGCGCGCTGCGGGAGCAGTGGGACGCGGCGGACGCGGGACGGGTGTGCGACGGCGAGTTCTACGACTACCAGGTCACTCGACCCCTGGTCCGGCGCGACGCCGACGGGCTGGGGACGCTGGACTGGCCGGCGGTCACCCTGCACGAGGCGCTCCTGGACCGTGAGGGTCGGCCCGTCGCGGGCGAGGCTGCCCCGCCGGACGGGGTGCGTGTGCTCCTCGCCGTCGGCGTGGAGCCGAACGTGCGGTGGCGCGCGTTCCTCGAGGAGCTGTTCACGGCGGCCGACGCGCGTGACGTGGACGCCGTCGTGACGCTGGGCGCGCTGCTGGCGGACGTGCCCCACACCCGGCCCCTGCGCGCCCGCCCGACCTCGCCGCTCGTGGACGTGCGGGTGGCCGTCGGCGCGGACCGTCCGGTCTACGAGGGGCCCACCGGGATCATCGGCGTCATCGCGGACGAGGCCGCGCGCCGCGGCCTGCCGAGCCTCTCGCTGTGGGGGACGGTGCCCCACTACGTGGCCCAGGCGCCCTCCCCCAAGACGCTGCTCGGGCTGGTCGAGGCGGTCGAGGACCTGCTGCACGTGAGCGTGTCCACGCGCGGGCTCGAGGACGACGCGAGGGCCTGGCAGCGCGGCGTGGACGAGCTGGCCGCCGAGGACCCCGACGTCGCCGCCTACGTCCGGCAGCTCGAGGAGGCCCAGGACACCCAGCAGCTGCCGGAGGCCTCGGGCGAGTCGATCGCGCGGGAGTTCGAGCGCTATCTGCGCGGGCGCGGCGGACGCTGACGCCCGGCCGCGCCCGGCGGGGTCAGCGCAGGCGCAGACCCAGCAGCGCCGCCACGACGTCGACCACCGGCAGCGGGTCGGCGGCGGCCTCGGCCAGGCCCGGCAGGGTGCCGGCCGCCCATGCGTCGAGGGCCTCCAGCGCGCGGGGGGCGTCGAGGTCGTCCGAGAGCGCCGCGTGCACCGCGTCCAGCACGGCGACGCCAGCGGCGGCATGCGGTCCGTCCAGGGCGGCGCGCCAACGGGCCACCCGCGCCTGGGCGTCGGCCAGCACCTGCTCGGACCACTCCCAGTCCGACCGGTAGTGGTGCGCGAGGATCGCCGCGCGGACGGCCACCGGCTCGACGCCCCGCGCCCGCAGGCGGGAGACGAGTTCGAGGTTGCCGAGGGACTTGGACATCTTCTCGCCGTCCAGGGCCACCATGCCGGTGTGCGCGTAGGTGTGCGCGAGCGGCAGGCCGTCGACGGCGGTGGCGTGCGCGGCGGAGAACTCGTGATGCGGGAACCGCAGGTCGGAGCCGCCGCCCTGCACCGTGAACGGCGCCGGCAGGTGGGCCCGGGAGATCACGGAGCACTCGATGTGCCAGCCGGGCCGGCCGGAGCCGAGCGACCGCCCGTCCCAGGCAGGCTCGCCCTCGCGGTGCACGCGCCACAGCAGCGGGTCCAGCGGGTCGCGCTTGCCGGGGCGGTCGGGATCGCCTCCCCGCTCCGGGAACACCGCGGCCATCTCGTCCAGGCCCATCGCGGAGACCTGTCCGAGGCGGCAGTCGGTCGCGGACTGGGCCGCGCGGACGTCGAAGTAGACGTCCCCGTCGGGCTCGCCGTCGCCGCCCGGCACGCGGTAGGCCCGGCCCGCCGCCAGCATCGTCTCGACGGCGTCCACCACCAGGCCCACCGCCTCGGTCGCGCCGACGTAGTGGTCCGGGGCGAGCACCTCGAGGGCGGCCATGTCCGCACGGAACAGGTCGGTCTGCTCCTCGGCGAGCGCGCGCCAGTCGACGCCGGTCGCCTCGGCCCGCTCGAGCAGGGGGTCGTCCACGTCGGTCACGTTCTGGACGTAGGCGACCTCGAGACCGGCCGCGCGCCAGTAGCGGTGCAGCAGGTCGAAGGCCACGTAGGTGCTCGCGTGGCCGAGGTGCGTCGCGTCGTACGGGGTGATCCCGCAGACGTACAGCGAGGCGCGCTGGGCGTCGTTGCCCGGATGCCGGGTCCGTCCCGTGGCGGTGTCGTGCAGCCGCAGCCGGTCGGGGCGGCTCGGCACGGCGGGCGGGGCGGGGGTGCTCCAGGACTTCACGGGACTCCTCACATCGGGGTGGTTCGGCGGTGCCGGGCCGTCATGCCCGGCGGCGGGAGCGGGCTCAGGCGTTGATGACGCCCGCACCCAGCAGGGCGAACAGGACGCCGCCCAGGAGGATGCGGTACCAGACGAACGGCAGGAACGAGTTGGTGCTGATGAAGCGCATGAGCCAGGCGATGACCGCGTAGGCCACCACGAAGGCGATCGCGGTCGCGACCAGCGTCTCCCCCATGCCGTACGGGCCCTGCGTGCCGGGATCGGTGAGCGAGGTGTACAGCTTGTACAGGCCGGAGGCGAACACGGCGGGCACCGCCAGCAGGAACGCGTAGCGGGTGGCGGCGGGCCGGGTGTAGCCCATGGCCAGGCCGGCCGCGATGGTGCCGCCGGAGCGCGAGACGCCCGGGATCAGCGCGAGGGCCTGGGCCAGGCCGTAGAGGACGCCGTCCCGCACGGTGAGCTTCTCGAGCGGCTTGGTCTGACGGCCGAGCCGGTCCGCCAGGGCGAGCAGGACGCCGAACACGATGAGCATGGTCGCCGTGATCCACAGCGACCGGAACTCCGTGTCGATCCAGTCCTCCAGCAGCAGGCCCAGGACCGCGATCGGGATCGAGCCCACGATGATCAGCCAGCCCATGCGCGCATCGGGGTCCGAGTGCGGGATCCGCCCCGTGACCGCGGCGCACCACCGGCCGATGATGCGGGTGATGTCGCGCCAGAAGTAGATGAGGACCGCCAGCTCCGTGCCGAGCTGCGTGATGGCCGTGAAGGCCGCCCCCGGGTCGGTCGCGGAGGGCAGGAACTCGCCCACGATGCGGATGTGGGCGGAGGAGGAGATGGGCAGGAACTCCGTGAGGCCCTGCACCAGGCCCAGGATGATGGCTTCGATCCACGTCACGGAGGGTCACTGTACGCCACGGCCCCGGGTGGGAACCCGGGGCCGTGCGGTCCGTCACGAGCGGGACGGTCAGTCGTCGTCGTCCTCGTCGTCGAAGAGGTCGAGCGGGGTGACCTCCTCGGTGTCCGCGTACAGGGCGTCCTCGTAGGCCTCGAAGGCGTCGGCCACGGCGAAGAAGGCGGCTTCGACGGCGGGGTCGTCCTCGCCCCGCTTGTTCTGCGCGGCCACGAGGTGTTCGTTCAGGGCGGTGGTGAGGGCCTCGAGGGCCATGCGGGCGTCAGAGCTCATGGGTGAACGGTAACCCGGTGGCCGGTGACGCGGCCAGGGGTGGGCCGTGCGGGACCGGCCGCCGGACCCGACGCCGTCTGCCAGGATGGGCGGGTGCGTGAACAGCTGATGTCCTCGACCCTCGACGCGATCTCCCGCGGACAGAAGTGGGAGTACCTGGTGATGACGGTCGCCGCCCACGAGTCCCTCGCCGACGCCCGGCGGCGCCTCGTGGAGCACGCGGAGTACGGCCAATGGGAGCTGCAGCGCTCCGTGCACTACCGTGACGGGGCGCGCCGCTACTGGATGCGCCGCCGGGTGATGCGCGTGGCCTCGACCCTGCAGACCCTCTGAGGCGCGGGCGCGACGACGGCGCCCCGGCCGTCGTCGCCGCCCGCTGCCCGGATCAGCGCGGCTCCAGCATCCGCTCGAGCACCCGGCAGCCGAACTCGAGCGCGTCCACGGGCACCCGCTCGTCGATGCCGTGGAACAGGGACGTGAAGGCCAGGTCGGCAGGCAGGCGCATGGGCGCGAAGCCGTAGCCGGTGATGCCCAGCCGGGAGAGGGACTTGTTGTCCGTGCCCCCGCCGAGCATGAACGGCAGCACCTGGGCCTCGGGGTCCTCCGCCTGTAGCGCGGCGATCATCAGCTCCACCAGGTCTCCGGAGAAGGGGGTCTCCAGGGCGACGTCCCGGTGCTCGGGTGCGATGGTCACCTCGGGGCCGGCGAGCTCGGCGATCGTGGCGAGGGCGGACTCCTCCTCCCCGGGGATCAGGCGGACGTCCACGGTGCCGGTGGCCGAGGACGGGATGACGTTGTGCTTGTAGCCGGCGGTCAGCCCCGTCGGGTTGGACGAGGTGCGCAGGGTGCCGGCCACCCAGGAACGGGCCTGCCCGAGCGCGTCGAGCTGGGGCGTCGGGTCCGTCTCATCGAAGTCCACGCCCATGATCTCGGCCACCTGTTCGAGCAGCGCGCGCGTGGTCTTGGTGTACACGAGCGGCCACTCGTGCCCGCCGATGCGGGTCATGGCGCCGGCCAGCCGGGTGACCGCGTTGTCCGGGTGCGGGGCCGAGCCGTGCCCGGGGGCGCCCTCCGCGGTGAGGTTGAGCCAGGCGAGCCCCTTCTCCGCGGTCTGCACGAGGTAGGCGCGCGAGCCGTGCACCTCGGTGGAGAAGCCCCCCACCTCCGAGATCGCCTCGGTGCACCCGTCGAACACCTCGGGGTGGTGATCCACGACCCAGCGTGCGCCGTAGACGCCGCCGGCCTCCTCGTCGGCGAAGAACGCGACCGTCAGGGGTCGCCGCGGCCGGCGGCCCGTGCGGGCCAGGTGCAGCAGCACCGCGAGCACCATGGCGTCCATGCCCTTCATGTCCACGGCGCCGCGCCCCCAGATCATGCCGTCCTTGAGCTCGGCGCCGAACGGGTCCACGCTCCACTCGTCCGCCTCGGCGGGGACCACGTCCGTGTGCCCGTGGATGACGAGCCCCGGCGCCTCCGGATCCCAGCCCGGCAGGTGTCCGACGACGGAGACCCGGCCCGGCGCCGACTCGAAGAAGCGGGGGGTCATCCCCGCCTCGGTCATGAGCCGGGCGCAGTACTCCGCGGCCTCGGGCTCACCGACGGAGACGTTGCCCCCGCGGTTGGTCGTGTCGATCCGGATGAGGTCGCGGCAGATCTCCACGACGCGGTCCTCGGGGCGCGAGCGGGCGGGGTTCTCGATGTTCTCGACCATGGTTTTGAGCCTAGCCCGAACCCGTGCTATCTTTCTCGAGTTGCCTGGAGCGGGACGGACCGGACAGGACCGGAGTGCGGTGGGCGACGGAGCCTCTCCCAGGGCTCCACCGATGAGCGCGAGTGGCGGAATTGGTAGACGCGCAGCGTTGAGGTCGCTGTGTCCGCAAGGACGTGGGGGTTCAAGTCCCCCCTCGCGCACCGCTCGTCGAGCAGCAGGGCCCCGGTCGTCACGACCGGGGCCCTGCGTGTTCCCCGGCCCGGCGTCCCCTCTAGAGTGGTGTCCGTGCGACGGCAGGCGCCGTCGGTGGAACCGCACGACGGCATGGAGGACCCGATGGCCCTGGAAGCCCCCGCACTGCTGCATCGGCTCGCGCGAGCCCACGGGGTGCAGCCCGAGTACGTCGGGCAGGACGGCTCGGCCCAGACCGTGCCGGACGAGGCCCTCGTGAAGGTGCTCGCCGCTCTCGGGGTGTCGGTCCGTCCGGACGGGGTCGCCGCTCTGGCCGAGGCGCTGGAGGAGGCGGAGACGGCCCCCTGGCGGGACGTGCTCCCGCCCACCGTGGCCGCCCGGTCCGGCCACCGCCTGTCCGTGCCGTGCCACGTGGCCGCGGGCGAGCCGGTCGTGGCCCGCGTGCGCACGGAGGACGGGCGGACCCTCGAGGTGAGCGTGAGCGAGCCGGTGTCCGAGGTCCGCCTCGTGGACGGCGTCGAGCGCGAGCGCGTCCACGTGCAGATCCCCGCCGACCTCGCCCCGGGCTGGCACCGGCTGGAGGTGACCAGCGGCTCCGGCTCCACCGCCTCCGCGGTCCTGGTCTGCGCCCCGTCCCGGCTGAGCACGGCGCGTCCCTTCCTCGAGCGCCGCGGCTGGGGCGCGGCCGCGCAGGGCTACTCGGTGACCTCGGCGGACTCGTGGGGCATCGGCGACGCGGCGGACATGGCGTCCCTGGCCGAGATCGTCGCCCGGCACGGCGCCGACTTCCTGCTGCTGCACCCCCTGCACGCGGTCGAGCCCGGCCCCCATCCGGCGGACTCCCCCTACTCCCCCGTCTCCCGTCGGTTCCTCTCGGCGCTGATCGTGCACGTGCCCTCGATCCCCGAGTTCGCCGACCTGCCCGCCGCGGAGCAGGCGGAGCTGCGGTCGGCCGGCGCCCGCGTCCAGGCGGAGCTGGAGCGCACCGGCCGGATCGATCGGGCCGCCGTCGCCGCCGTCCTGTGGCCCGCGCTGCGCCGCGTGCACGAGGTGCCCCGCTCCCCCGAGCGCGAGGCCGCCTACGCGCGGTTCCGCGCCGAGGCCGGCCCGGGCCTGGACGACTTCGCCCTCTGGTCCGTCCTGCGCCTGGACGGCGACGGCACCGGGCCCGATCTCGCCGACCCGGCCTGGGCGCCGGGCGGGGTCGAGGCCGAGCGGGTCCGCGTCGAACGCGCGACCGACGTCGACCTGCACCGCTGGGTGCAGTGGATCGCCGCCGAGCAGCTCGCCGGCGTGCAGGAGCGGGCCCGGGCGGCCGGCATGCGCATGGGCGTCATGGTGGACCTGGCAGTCGGGGCGACCCGCGAGACCGCGGACGCGTGGATGCTCGGGGACGTGCTGGTGCCGACCATGTCCGTCGGCGCGCCGCCCGAGCTGTTCAACCAGCTGGGCCAGGACTGGTCGCAGCACCCCTGGCATCCGCGCCGCCTGGCCGAGACCGGCTACGCCGCGTTCCGGGACATGCTGCGCACCGTGCTGCGCGGCGCGGGCGGCATCCGGATGGACCACGTCCTGGGGCTGTTCCGCCTGTGGTGGATCCCGGAGGGCGCCGGTGCCACCCAGGGCGCGTACGTCGAATACGACCACGAGGCGATGCTCGCCGTGCTCACGCTCGAGGCCGAGCGGGCCGGCGTCGTCGTGGTGGGCGAGGACCTCGGCACGTTCGAGCCGTGGGTGCAGCGCCGCCTGGCCGAGGCCGGCGTGCTCGGCACGTCGATCCTGTGGTTCGAACAGGAGGACGGCGAGCCCACCCCGCCGGAGCGCTACCGGCGGCTGGCCATGGCGGCGGTGAACACGCACGACCTGCCGCCCACGGCCGGTTACCTCGAGGGCGTCCAGGTGGACCTGCGCGAACGGCTGGGCCTCTACACCGTGGACGTCGCCCAGGAACGCCGCCGGTCGGCGGAGGAGGTGCGCGCGTTCCTCGCCGCCGCGGCCCGGCGCGGGCTGCTCGCCGAGGCGGACGTGGACGTCCCCGACGCCGGCCCCGAGGTGCGCGAACGCCAGATCGTGGCCCTGCACCGCCTGCTCGCGCAGGCGCCCTCGGCCCTGCACAGCGTGGCGCTCGTGGACGCCGTGGGCGAGCGGCGCATCCAGAACCAGCCCGGCACCCTCCAGGACCAGTACCCGAACTGGACTGTGCCGCTCGGCGACGGCGCCGGACGGATGGTCTCCGTCGAGGACCTGGCGGACTCGGCGTCGGCGGCCCGGCTGTTCGACGCCGTGGACGCCGAACTGCGGGCGTCCGTGCCGGTGGGGATCGGGGTCAGCCTGCACACCTCCCCCCTGGCCCAGCCCGGCCGCGGCGACGCCGGCGGCATGAACGTCTACGTGCGGCAGGCCGCCGTGGCCCTGGCCCGCCGGGGCGTGCGGATGATCCTGCTGACCCGGGCGGAGGAGCCGGTGGGAGCGGATGGCGCACGGGTCCGGATGCTGGACGCCGGCGGGCAGGCCCCGCCGGTCACGGTCGTGGACCTCGCCGCCGGGCCGTCCGCTCCCGTGCCCAAGGAGGAGCTGGCGGGACTCGGCGCCGAGTTCACCCGCGCGGCCCTGGACTGGCTCGCCTCGGACGCCGTGCCGGGCGGTCCCGTCCTCGGTGGCGCGGACGCCCCGCCCGTCGCGTTCGTGCACGGCCACTACTGGCTCTCCGGGTCCACCGCCGCGGCGCTGGCGCGGGCGGCGCACGCCCCGTACCTGCAGACCATGCACACCACGGCGGCGGCGAAGATGCTCGAGGACCCCGAGCTGCGCGAGCCGGCCGCGCGGATCGAGGCCGAGCGCGAGGTCGCCGAGCGGGCCGACCTGCTCGTGGTCAACTCCGCCGCCGAGGTCGCCGACCTGCGCGAGCTGCTGGACGTGCCCCGCGCCCGCACCCGGGTGCTGCCCCCCGGGGCCGACCTCGAGACGTTCACGCCGGAGGGCGCCGCGCAGTGGCCGGGCGCCCCGGAGGACGACGGGGCCCTGCGCGTCCTGTTCGCCGGCCGCGTGCAGCGGCACAAGGGCCCGCACCTGCTCGTGGCCGCCCTCGGGGTGCTGCGCGAGCGGGCCGGTGGCGCGGGCGCCGACCCGGGGGTGCGCCTGCACGTGAACGGGGCCGCTTCGGGGGACGACGAGCTGGACCTGGCGGGCCTGGCCGCGCGGGAGGGGGTCGCCGACCTGGTGACGTTCTCCGGGCCGGTGCCCGCGCCCGCCCTGGCCGCCCAGTTCCGGGCGGCGGACGTCGTGGCGATGCCGAGCGCGTCCGAGACCTACGGCCTGGTCGCCCTCGAGGCACAGGCCTGCGGCACGCCCGTGCTGGCGCACCGGGTCGGCGGACTGGTCTACGCGGTCCTCGACGGCGTGTCCGGCCGCCACGTGACGGCGGGCACCCCCGAGGCGTGGGCCGATGCCCTGGCCGAGATCCTGGCGGATCGTGACGCCTGGGCGGCACTGGGGACCGGCGCCGTGCGCCACGCCGCCGGTCACTCGTGGGAGGCCTACGCGGACGGGCTGCTCGAGGCCGTCACCGCCGTGCCGCGGCGGTCGCCCGGGCTGGACGCCTGACCGCCCGAACGCACCGGCCCGCCGAGACAGCGAGTCTCGGCGGGCCGGTGCGCGGGCCCGGTGGCCGTCAGGACCCGAGCGGAGTGATCTCCCCGGAGAAGTGCGGGCGCCGGCGCCGCGCATCCCAGCCGCACACGCGCGTGCCGCCGTCGGGCCCGGGCTCGTAGCGGACGGCCACGGTGGTCGGCAGCACGACGGGCGCCTCGAAGTCGATGTGCCAGCGGAACCCGGCGCCGGCCGGCTCCCGGCCCTCGAGCATCCGGGCGGCCAGGAACATCCCGTGGGCGATCGCGCCCTTCATGCCGAACAGGCGGGCCGAGACGCCGGTCAGGTGGATCGGGTTCCAGTCCCCGGAGACGCCCGCGTACCGGCGCCCGGCCCCCGTGCCGAAGCGCCACTGGGCGGTCGGCGTCGGGGGCACGAAGTCCGGGCGGGCGGGCCGCTCGGGACGCAGGCCGGAGAGGTGGACGCCCTTGGCGAGGTACCGGGAGACGCCCTCCCACAGCAGTGCCTCCCCGCCGTCGTCGCCGGGCCCCTCCACGGTCACGACGACGTCCACCGCGGTGCCCGCGTGGTGCGGGACGAGACCCACCGCACGCGCGGTGACGCGCAGGGCGGTCTCAGCCGGGACGGGCCGGTGGTGCAGGACGGTGTTGCTCAGGTGCACCAGCCCGGGCAGGGGCAGCGGGAACTCGGGGTCGGCCATCAGCTCCATGGCGGCACCGAACACCTGGGTGTGCACCAGGACCGAGGGCAGGTCCGCCGGATCCGCGGACCCGACGGCCCCGCGCCACGCGGTCACGGCCTCGGCCGGGATGCGGTGGCCGGTCACGACCACCTGACGGTCCGGCAGCTCGCGGGGACGCCGGCGGCGGACGACGGCGTCCGTGGCGGCCTGCCCGGCGGCCCGGACGTAGAGGCGGGCGAGGGAGGGCGGGGCGGACAGCTGCGTGGTCTGCATCCTCACGCCCCCAGCTTCGACTGGCCGCAGACCCGCAGCGTGGCCCCGTTGGTGCCGCCTGCGGCGTCCGAGGCGAGCCAGGCCACCGTCTCGGCCACGTCCTGCGGCAGGCCGCCCTGCTGGAGCGAGTTGAGCCTCCGGCCCACCTCGCGCGTGGCGAGCGGGATCTTCGCGGTCATCTCGGTCTCGATGAAGCCCGGGGCCACCGCGTTGATCGTGCCCCCGCGGGCCGCGAGGACCGGGGCGGACGCCGCGGTCAGGCCGATGACCCCGGCCTTCGAGGCCGCGTAGTTCGTCTGGCCGCGGTTGCCCGCGATGCCGGAGATGGAGGCCAGGCCCACGATGCGCAGCCCCTGACCCGCCACGTCCCGGGCGTCCTCGGCGAGGAACGCCTCGTTCATGGCCAGCTGGGCCGTGGTGTTCACGGCGAGGACGGAGTCCCAGCGTGCGGCGTCCATGTTGGCCAGCATCCGGTCCCGGGTGATCCCGGCGTTGTGCACCACCGCGTCCATCCGGCCGTGCCGGGTGCGGCAGTGCTCGAGGATGCGCGCGCCGGCGTCCGGCGCCGTGATGTCCAGGGCCAGCGCGGTGCCGCCCACCTCGTTCACAACCTCGGCCAGCGCCTCGCCCGCCGCCGGGACGTCCACACCGACGACGACGGCCCCGTCGCGGGCGAGCGTCCGAACGATAGCGGCGCCGATGCCGCGGGCGGCACCCGTGACCACGGCCACCTTGCCGGCCAGCGGGCGCGCCGCGTCGGCGGGGACCGCGCCGTCGGCGGTGGCGACGGGCACGAACTGGCCGGAGACGTACGCCGCACGGCCGGAGAGCAGGAACGCCAGCGCGCCGGCCGCACCGGGGGCGGTGAGCGGCACACCCTCGCCCAGGACCAGGCCGTTGGCCGTGCCGCCGCGACGCATCTCGTGCGCGATGGAGCGGGTCAGGCCCGTCACGCCCTGGCGGGCGGCGCGCAGGGTCGGGTCCGTGGCGGCCTCGGGGTCCTCGAACACGGTCACCACGCGCGAGGAGGAGCCCAGCGAGCGCAGCGCGCCGCCGATCTCCAGCGCCACCGCGCCGAGGTCCGCGGGCGTGGCGACCCCGTCGAAGCACGCGACGATCGCCGCGTGGCGGGCGCCCTCCCGGGGGGCGTCGGCGACCTCGAGGCCCCACGAGGCCAAGAGGGTGCGGGCGTCCGCGGCTGCGGGGGTCGCGCCCAGGACGAGAACGGAGCCGGGCAGCACGGGGTCGCCGGGGGTGTGCCGGCGCAGCTCGACGGGCTGAGGCAGGCCCAGGGCGCCGGTGAGGCGGCGGCCCAGGGGCGAGGCGACGAAGGTGCCGTAACGGTCGGTCATGGTCGGTCCTCTCGGGTCGGGTCGGTCGGGGCTCAGCGGCCGCGGAGCAGGGCGACGATGCCCTGGCCGCCGGCGGCACAGACGGAGATGAGGCCGAGGGAGCCCTCCCCCTTCTCGTGCAGCATCTTGGCCAGCAGGGCGACGATGCGGCCGCCGGTCGCGGCGAAGGGGTGACCCGCCGCCAACGAGGAGCCGTGCACGTTGAGCCGGGCGCGGTCCACCGAGCCCAGCGCACCCGGCAGCCCGAGGCGCTCGCGGCAGTACTCCTCGTCCTCCCAGGCGGCGAGGGTGGACAGGACGGTGCCGGCGAACGCCTCGTGGATCTCCACGAAGTCGAGGTCGTCGAGGGTGAGCCCGTGCCGGGCCAGCAGGCGCGGGACGGCGTAGGCCGGGGCCATGAGCAGGCCCTCGTGCCCGTCGACGAAGTCCACGGCGGCGTTCTCCATGTCCACGAACTCGGCGAGCACGGGAAGCCCGCGCTCGGCGGCCCACTCCTCGGAGGAGAGCAGCACCGCGGAGGCGCCGTCGGTGAGCGGGGTGGAGTTGGCGGCCGTCATGGTCGCCTCGTCCCCCAGCTGGCGACCGAACGCGGGCTTCAGGCCGGCCAGCTTCTCCGGCGTGGAGTCGGGGCGGAGGTTGTTGTCGCGGGCCAGGCCGTGGAACGGGGTCACCAGATCGTCCATGTACCCGGCGGCGTACGCGGCGCCGAGGTTCCGGTGGGAGGCCGCGGCGAGCTCGTCCTGGGCCTGACGGGTGATGCCCCACTTGTGGGTGGTCAGGGCCTGGTGCTCGCCCATGGACATGCCGGTGCGCGGCTCGCCCGCACCGGCCGGCTCGGGCACGAGCTGCCCGGGGCGCAGCTGGGCGAGGGCGCGCAGGCGGTCCTTCATGGTCTTGGCGGTGTTCAGCTGCAGCAGCACGCGGCGCGCACCGTCGGAGAGCGAGACGGGTGCGTCCGAGATCGAGTCCACGCCGCCGCCGATGGCGGAGTCGAGCTGACCGAGCCGGATCTTGTTGGCCAGGGTGCCCAGGGCCTCCATGCCGGTAGCGCAGGCCACCTGGACGTCGGCGGCCGGGGTCGCGGCGGAGAGCGCGGAGCCCAGGACGGCCTCGCGGGTGAGGTTGAAGTTGCGCGGGTGCTTGAGGACGGCGCCGGCGGTGACCTGACCGAGGCGCTCGCCCTGGAGCCCGAACCGCGCGACGAGGCCGTCGAGCGTGGCCGTGAGCATCTCCTGGTTCCCGACCTCGGCATAGGCGGTGTTGGCACGGGCGAAGGGGATGCGGTTGCCGCCCAGGATGACGGCGGGGCGCAGCGCTCCACCGGCGACGGCGGGGCGGGAGGCGGTCTCGGACGCGGGGGTCTCGTGGTGGGTCATGACGGTCCTCTCGACGGCGGGCCCACCGCCGACGCGGCGGGGGCGTTGTCACCCCGGACGATACGGACGATACGGACGTCGGCGGGGTGGGTGACTGTGATCCACAGTACCTGATACGCTCGGTTTCGTGAATCCCGTCACGTCCACCGCCCGGGACGGTCGCAGCGTCCGCTGGGACCGGCACCGCGCCGAGCGCCGTCTGGAACTGGTCCGGGCCGCCCGGTCGGCCGTGCACGCCCTGGGCGCACACGCCTCGATGGAGGAGATCGCGTCCCACGCGGGCACCTCCAAGACCGTCTACTACCGCTATTTCGGCGACCGCGAGGGCCTGCGCCTGGCGGTGTCCGAGCGGGTCACCGCCCACATGGAGCGCCGCCTGCTCGAGGTCGCGGACGAACCGGTCTCCGAACCCGAGGCGCTGCGTCGCATGGTCGAGGTGTACCTCACGGTCGCGGCGACGTCGCCCGAGGTGTACGCGTTCGCCGTCGCCCCGTCCCCCGCCGCGGCCGAGGCCCCTGTGCTGGGCCCGTTCCTCGAGCGCGTCTACGCCATGCTCGAGTCGGGCCTGGCGCGCGGGATGGCCGCGCGGGGCCACGCCCCGGCGCCGGCGGACCCGCTCGCCCTGTGGCCGCGCGCCGCCGTCGGCCTCGTCCGGGCCGCCGCCGAGACCTGGCTGCGGACCCCGGCCGCCGGTCGCATCCCGGTCGAGGCGATGGCCCGCGCCATCGCCGACTGGCTGCTCACCGGCCTCATCGGCGCCGCGCCCGGCGCCGCCCTCGAACCCGCGGCGGCGGACGCCGTCCGCGCCCGCCCCCACTCACGAACAGGAGCATCGTCATGACCGTCCACGAGAAGCTCGCCCCCCAGTCCTCGACGCCCAGCACCGAGGTTCCCTCCGACGTCGCCGAGATCGCGCCCGAGCGGCCGACGCCCGGCTCCCTCGACGCCGCGGCCCTCGAGGAGGCCCTCCTCGGCCGCTGGGCCGCGGAGCGCCGCGAATCCCGCGAACTGGTCAAGGATCCCGCCCTGTGGCGCGACCCGCTGCTCGGCATGGACGAGCACCGCGCCCGCGTCCTGCGGCAGCTGGGCGTCCTCGTGGAGCGCAACGCGGTCCACCGCGCCTTCCCGCGCGAGTTCGGCGGCGAGGACAACCACGGCGGCAACCTCGCCGCCTTCGGTGACCTCGTGCTCGCCGACCCCTCCCTGCAGATCAAGGCCGGTGTGCAGTGGGGCCTGTTCAGCTCGGCGATCCTGCACCTGGGCACCGCGGAGCACCACCGCCGGTGGCTGCCGGGCGCGATGGACCTGAGCGTCCCGGGCGCCTTCGCCATGACCGAGATCGGGCACGGCTCGGACGTCGCCTCGATCGCGACGACCGCCACGTACGACGAGGCGACCCAGGAGTTCGTCATCCACACCCCGTTCAAGGGCGCCTGGAAGGACTACCTCGGCAACGCCGCGCTGCACGGCAGGGCGGCCACGGTCTTCGCGCAGCTGATCACCCGGGGCGTCAACCACGGCGTGCACTGCTTCTACGTCCCCATCCGGGACGAGGAGGGCGCCTTCCTGCCCGGCGTGGGCGGCGAGGACGACGGCCTCAAGGGCGGACTGAACGGCATCGACAACGGCCGTCTGCACTTCACTCAGGTCCGCATCCCGCGCACCAACCTCCTCAACCGCTACGGCGACGTGGCCGAGGACGGCACCTACTCCTCGCCCATCGCCTCCCCCGGGCGTCGCTTCTTCACGATGCTCGGCACGCTCGTCCAGGGCCGCGTCTCCCTGTCCCTCGCCGCCACCACGGCCTCCTTCCTCGGCCTGCACGGTGCGCTGGCCTACGCGGAGCAGCGCCGCCAGTTCAAGGCCTCCGACCCGCAGCGGGAGGAGGTGCTGCTGGACTACCAGAACCACCAGCGCCGCCTCATCGACCGCCTGGCCCGCGCCTACGCGGACGCCTTCGCCTCCAACGAGCTCGTCGAGAAGTTCGACGACGTCTTCTCGGGCCGCTCCGACACGGACGTGGACCGGCAGGAGCTCGAGACGCTCGCCGCGGCCGTGAAGCCGCTGACCACGTGGCACGCCCTGGACACCCTGCAGGAGGCCCGCGAGGCGTGCGGCGGCGCCGGGTTCCTCGCCGAGAACCGGGTGGCCCAGATGCGCGCCGACCTGGACGTGTACGTCACGTTCGAGGGCGACAACACGGTGCTCCTGCAGCTCGTGGGCAAGCGTCTGCTGACCGACTACTCGAAGGAGTTCGGACGTCTCAATGTGGGCGCCGTCTCCCGCTACGTGGTCCATCAGGCCTCGGACGCCCTCCACCGTGCGGGCCTGCACAAGGCCGTCCAGTCCGTGGCCGACGGCGGGTCCGAGCGCCGCTCGGCGAACTGGTTCAAGGACCCCGCCGTGCAGCATGAGCTGCTCACCGAGCGCGTCCGCGCCAAGACCGCCGACGTCGCCGGCACCCTCTCGGGGGCCCGGGGCAAGGGCCAGGCGGCGCAGGCGGAGGCGTTCAACACGCGCCAGCACGAGCTCATCGAGGCCGCCCGCAACCACGGCGAGCTGCTGCAGTGGGAGGCCTTCACCCGCGCCCTGGAGGGCATCACGGATGAGACCACGAAGACCGTCCTGACGTGGTTGCGCGACCTCTTCGCGCTGCGCCTCATCGAGGACGACCTCGGCTGGTTCGTGGCCCACGGCCGCGTCTCGAGCCAGCGCGCCCGGGCCCTGCGCGGCTACGTCAACCGGCTGGCCGAGCGGCTGCGCCCCTTCGCCCTCGAGCTCGTCGAGGCGTTCGGCCTCGAGCCCGAGCACCTGCGCATGGCGGTGGCCACGGACGCCGAGACCCAGCGCCAGGAGGAGGCCCACGCCTGGTTCACGGCCCGCCGGGCCGCCGGCGAGGAGCCGGAGGACGAGAAGGCCGTGCGCGCCCGCGAGAAGGCGGCGCGGGGTCGCCGCGGCTGACCGCGTCCGTCCCCGGACGCACCGGGCCCCCGTCACCTCGCGGTGGCGGGGGCCCGTCTGCGTGGTCGGCCGGGCGGGCTCAGCGCAGCACGGCCTCGTAGACCTCGATCGTGCGCTCCGCGATGGTCTCCCACGAGAAGTGCTCGATCGCGCGGGCCCGGCCGGCCTCACCCATCGCGCGGGCGCGCTCCGGGTCCTCCACGACGCGGGTGAGCGCGGCCGCGAAGTCGGCGGCGAACCCCTCCTCGTCCACGGGCGCCCCCGTGCCGTCGTCGACCTGCTCGAAGGGGACGAGCAGGCCGGTCTCGCCGTCCTGCACGACCTCCGGGATGCCGCCCACGGCGGAGGCGACGACGGCGGTGCCGCACGCCATCGCCTCGAGGTTGACGATGCCCAGCGGCTCGTAGACCGAGGGGCAGGCGAACACGGTGGCGGCCGTGAGGATCTCCATCACCTCGTGGCGCGGGATCATCCCCTCGATCACGACGACGCCCTGGCGGGTGCGCCGCAGCTCGGCGATCAACCCGTTCACCTCGTGCGCCAGCTCCGCGGTGTCCGGGGCGCCCACGCACAGCACGAGCTGGACGTCCTCCGGCAGCCGCAGGGCCGCACGGAGCAGGTGGGGCACGCCCTTCTGGCGCGTGATGCGGCCGACGAACGCGACGGAGGGCTTGTCCGGGTCGATTCCGTACTTCTCCAGTGCGGCGGTGCCGGTCTGCGGGGTCCAGACCTGTGTGTCGATGCCGTTGTGGACCGTGTGCACCTTTGCCGGGTCCACGTCCGGGTAGCAGGCCAGGATGTCCCGACGCATGCCGTCCGAGACCGCGATGACCGCGTCCGCCCCGAGGTAGGCCGTGCGCTCGGCCCAGCTGGACAGGGCGTAGCCGCCGCCGAGCTGCTCCGCCTTCCAGGGGCGCAGCGGCTCGAGGGAGTGCGCGGAGAGGACGTGGGGGGCCTCGTGCAGGAGCTTGCCGAGGTGGCCGGCCAGGTTGGCGTACCAGGTGTGGGAGTGGATGACGTCGGCGCCCTCGAGGTCCCCGAGGATCGTGAGGTCGGTGGCCAGGGTCTGCACGGCCCCGTTGGCGGCGTCGAACCCGGGCGGGTTCGGGTACGTCAGGACGCGGGCCCCGTGGTAGTCCGGGTCGCGCGGCTCGCCGAAGGCATGGACGCGGACGTCGACGCGGGAGGCGAGGACGCGGGTCAGCTCGGCGACGTGGACGCCGGCACCGCCGTAGATGGACGGGGGGAACTCTTTGCTCACGATGTCGATGCGCACGCCCCCAACCTAGTTCAGCCCGGCGGGGGTCGATAGTCTGGCGGCACGGATGCCCCGCACGCCCAGAGCACGCGTGCGGGTCGCGACGACCCGGCTCATGAGGAGTGACGCAGATGGTGCAGAAGAAGGTCCTCTCGGTCGTGCTGGCGGGCGGTGAGGGCAAGCGTCTGATGCCGCTGACGGCCGACCGTGCCAAGCCGGCCGTCCCGTTCGGCGGCACGTACCGCCTCATCGACTTCGCGCTGTCCAACCTGGTCAACAGCCGGTACCGCGAGATCGTCGTGCTGACGCAGTACAAGTCGCACTCGCTGGACCGCCACATCTCCGAGACGTGGCGGATGTCCACGCTGCTGAACAACTACGTGGCCTCCGTGCCGGCGCAGCAGCGCCGGGGCAAGGACTGGTTCACGGGCAGCGCGAACGCCATCTACCAGTCCATGAACCTGATCCACGACGCACGGCCGGACATCGTCGTCGTCATCGGCGCGGACCACGTCTACCACATGGACTTCCAGCAGATGGTGGACCAGCACATCGCCTCGGGCGCCAAGGCGACCGTGGCCGCGGTGCGCCAGCCCCTCGAGCTGGCCTCCTCGTTCGGGGTGATCGAGACGGACCCGCAGGACAGGACGCGGATCTCGGCGTTCGTGGAGAAGCCGAAGACGACCCCCGGCCTGCCGGACGACCCCACGCAGTTCCTGGCCTCGATGGGCAACTACGTGTTCGACACGGACGCCCTCGTGGCGGCGCTGAACCAGGACGAGGAGAACCCCGAGTCGAACAACGACATGGGCGGGGACATCATCCCGCTGTTCGTGGAGCGCGGCGAGGCCGGGGTGTACGACTTCACCTCCAACGAGGTGCCCGGCGGCACGGCCGGCAAGCACTACTGGCGGGACGTCGGCACCCTGGACTCCTACTACGACGCGCACATGGACCTGGTGCAGCCGTGGCCGGAGTTCAACCTCTACAACCGCGAGTGGCCGCTCTACACCCGCCAGTCCGTCTCCCCGCCCGCCAAGCTCGTGCGCTCGTCCACCCGCCGCCCCGGCTCGGCGAACGACTCGATCCTCTCCCAGGGCGTGGTCATCTCCGGCGGCACCGTGGCCCAGTCCGTGCTCTCCACGGACGTGCGCGTGCACAACGAGGCGTGGGTGGAGCAGTCGGTGCTGCTGGACTCCGTCGTGATCGGCGAGGGGGCCCACGTGCGCAACGCGATCCTGGACAAGAACGTGGTCGTGCCCCCGGGCGCGCGCATCGGCTTCGACCGGGCGGAGGACGAGGCGAACGGCTACACCGTGACAGAATCCGGCCTGACGGTGCTCTCCAAGGGCCAGCCCGTCCCGAAGCCGCACTGACGCGGCCCCGGGCCGCCGGTCCCGGACCACCGCCGACGCGCGGGCACGCCCCGGTGTGTCCGCGCGTCGCCGTCCCCGCTGGATCCCCGACCGGAGGCTCGCCTTGACCGACACCACCCCCGACCTCGACGCCACCAACGTCACCCGCGCTGAGGCCGCGGAACGCTCCCGCCTGCTCACGGTGCAGGACTACGCCTTGGACGTGGACCTCTCCGACGCCCGGGACGCCGCGACCGACACCTATCCGGTCCGCACCGTGATCCGCTTCGCGTGCGCCGAGCCGGGCGCGCAGACCCACCTGGACTGGATCCACGGGGGCGTGGAGTCGGTGACCCTCAACGGCACGGCGCTGGACGTGGCCGAGGTCGTGGGCGGGGCCCGGGTGCTGCTGCCCGATCTGGCGGCGCAGAACGTGGTCGAGCTGGTCGGCCGGTCCGTGTACTCCCGGTCGGGCGAGGGCCTGCACCGCTTCACGGACCCCGCCGACGGCGAGGTCTACCTCTACACCCAGTACGAGCCCGCCGACGCGCGCCGCGTGTTCCCGGACTTCGAGCAGCCGGACCTCAAGGCCGCCTTCACCTTCTCCCTCACCGGACCCGAGGACTGGGTGCTGGCCTCGAACCGGCCCGAGGTGTCCCGGACGCGGGCCGGGGACGGCGTCGTCCGGGCGGAGTTCGCCCCGACGCTCCCCCAGTCCACCTACATCACGACGCTGCTCGCCGGCCCCTATGCGCAGTGGGAGGACGCCTGGGACGGTCACCCGGCCAGCGGTGCGCAGGCCGTGCCGCTGCGGCTGTTCACCCGGCGCACGATGGCCGACGCGTTCGACCCCGAGGCCGTGTTCGACGTGACGAAGCGGGGGCTGACGTTCTTCCACGACCTCTTCGGCGTCGCGTACCCGTGGGGCAAGTACGACCAGGCGTTCGTGCCCGAGTACAACCTCGGCGCCATGGAGAACCCGGGCCTCGTGACCTTCACCGAGGACTTCGTGTTCACCTCGCGGGCCACCGCGGTCCAGTACGAGGGCCGGGCCAACGTGATCCTGCACGAGATGGCGCACATGTGGTTCGGCGACCTCGTGACGATGCACTGGTGGGACGACCTGTGGCTCAAGGAGTCGTTCGCGGACTACATGGGCGCCCTCGGCGTGGACGAGGCCACCGACTTCCGGACCGCGTGGGTGACCTTCGCGTCCCGCCGCAAGGCCTGGGCGTACGTGCAGGACCAGATGCCGACGACGCACCCCATCGTCGCGGACATCGTCGACCTCGAGGCCGCCCGTCAGAACTTCGACGGCATCACCTACGCCAAGGGCGCCTCCGTGCTCAAGCAGCTGGCCGCCTACGTGGGCCGGGACGCGTTCCTCGACGCCGCGCACCGCTACTTCGCCGCCCACGCGTGGGGCAACGCCTCCCTCGCCGACTTCATGGCCGCGCTCGAGGCCGCCTCGGGGCGGGACATGCGCGCGTGGGCGGACGCGTGGCTGCACACCTCCGGCGTGCCCCGGCTGCGGGTCGACGTCGACGGCGACGCCCCGGTGCTGCGCCAGGAGGGCACGGACCCGGTCACGGGCGGGCCGATCCTCCGCCCGCACGTGCTGAAGGTCGGCCTCTTCACGCCCGGGCAGGACGGCGTCCTGCGCCGCACCGCCCAGGTCACCGCCGACGTGCCGGGCGGGGCGGAGGGCGCGGCCGTGCCCCTGCCGGACCTCGAGGTCCCCGGGGGCGTCCGCCTCGTGCTGCCCAACGACGAGGACCTCACCTACGCCGCCGTCGCGCTCGACGCGGGCTCGCTGCGCGCGGCCCTGACGCACCCCATCGCGGACCCGCTCGCGGAGGCCACCGTGTGGGCCGCCCTGTGGTCGATGACCCGCGACGGCGAGCTGCCGGTCGCCCGGTTCCTGGACGCGGTGGCGACGCTGTCCGCGCGGATCGCGACCGTGGGCGTGCACGCGCAGGTGCTGACGCAGGCCGCCGCGGCCGTGGGCCAGTACGCCCGCGCCGAGGACCGGGACGCGCTGCGGGCCCGGCTGGGCGAGGTCCTGGCCGAGCAGACCCGCACGCTCGAGGCCGGCTCCGACCGCCAGCGCACCGCGGCCCGCACGTGGGCGACGCTGGCGCGCGCCGACGTCGGGATGGCCGCGGCCCTCGAGGCCGCCCTGCTCGGCGAGGACGCGGCGACGTCGGCGCCGGGCCTGGCGATCGACGCGGAGCTGCGCTGGCTCGTGCTCCAGGCCCTCGCCGCGACCGGCCGGGCCGACCAGGACCGCCTGGACGCGGAGCTCGAGGCCGGCCGCACCGCCCAGACGGTCACGTGGCATCGCCTCGCCACGGCCGCCCGCCCCGATGCCGAGGTCAAGGCCGCGGCGTGGGAGGCGGTCATGTCCGGTCGCACGGCCACTGGCACGGAGCTGTCCAACGACCTGCTCTCGGCCACGGCGGCCGGCTTCGCCGCGGGTGGGGTCGAGCTCCTCGCCCCCTACGAGTCCGGCTTCTGGCCGCGCCTGACCTCGGTGTGGGCCTCACGATCCAACGGGCTGGCCTCGCGCGCGATCGGCGGGCTGTTCCCGGCCCGCCAGGACGCGGTGGCCGGCGGCGCCGACGCGCAGGAGTCACACCCGACGCTGGCCGCGGCCCAGCGCTGGCTGGACGAGCACCCCGACGCCCCGGGGGCCCTGCGGCGCCTGGTCGTGGAGCACACGGACGCCCTGCGGCGGTCCCTGCGCGTGCAGGCGGTGCAGCCGGCGGGCTGAGCCGCCGGCCCGGTCCAGCCCGGAGTGGTCACGACACGCCGCGTCCCTGCGGGACAGACGGCGTGTCGTGACCATTCCAGCTCAGGGCGCGGCGACGCGGAGCACGCGTTCCCGGCCCACCCGGCGCAGGCCCACGGCGTCGGCGGCGCGCTGGGCGTCCCGGTCGCGCATCCCCACCCGCTCGACGACGACGGGCCGCGTCTCCAGCACGGCCGTCAGTTCGGCGTGGCGCGCCACGTGCGCGGCCCCGCCGTCCGGGTCGAGAGACAGCGCCTGCCGGTCGGCCGCGTGGAGCCAGGCCGCCGACACGTCCTCCACCGGGCCGCGCAGGTGCGCGCCGAGGGAGGCGTCGTCGAGCAGGTCGGAGACGTCGGCGTCCGCGAGGCGGGCCACGAGTGCGGGTGGCCCGGCGACCACCGCGGTCGTGTGGAGCAGGACCACGTGCAGCAGCTCCGGGTCGGCGTCCGCGGCGGGCGCGAGCACGACGCCCGGGTCCTCCCACGCCGTCGGCGCGACGCCGAGTCCCGCGGCCAGTCCGGTCCGCAGCGCGGCGGTCGCGTCGGCGCCCAGCACGTCGGCCGGCGCGAGCGTGCCGAGGGCCAGCGGGTGGACGCCGAGCAGCCGGTTCAGGGCGCGGGCCTCGCGGTGCGCCCGGTCCACGAGGGCGGCCAGCTCGGGCGAGGTCTCCCCCACCAGCGGCAGCTCGCGCAACGTTGCGGCCCCCACCGGCACCCCGGCCTCGGCCGCGACCGCTGCCAGCGCGTCCCAGTGTCGCGTCTCCTCCTGGGCAGGCGTGCGGCCGCCGCCCGGCTCGTCCGGCCCGGTCACCGTGGCGGCGGCCTCGTCGAGGTCGCGGACCGTGACGAGGTCCCACGTGCCGTCCGCGCTCCAGCCGCGGTCCGTGAGCAGAGGCACGCGGCGGCCGGAGGCGAGCTCCAGCTCGAGGGCGCAGTGGACGTCCACGGTCGACCGTGGGCGCCGCGGGGCGTCGGAGCGGGCGATCAGGCGGACGGGGGCGTCGTCGTCGGGGGTCATGGTCCGATCCTGACAGAGCCGCCCCGCCACACCTCGACGCGTCGGGGGCGGTTTCGGGCGGTATTCACGTCGAATACCACCGCAAACCGCCCCCGGACGGAAGCGTGCCGGACGGTGCCGGGACGCCGTCAGGCGGCTCAGGGCACCCGCGCGGTCCACTCCGGGGTCGTGAACTTGGTGCGGGCCAGCTGCTCGGCCTCCTCACGGGTGGCCTCGTCCAGCTCGACGCGGCGTGCGCCGTAGCGCTCCTCGAAGGTGGTCATCATGGTCTCCCAGATCTCGGCGCGGGAGACGCCGGTCTGGCGGCGGAGCGGATCCACCCGCTTCTTCGCCGAGGCCACGCCCTTGCCGCGCAGCTTCTCCCGGCCGATGCGCAGCACCTCGAGCATCTTGTCCGCGTCGATGTCGTAGCTCATCGTCACGTGGTGCAGCAGCCCGGCCGCGCCCACCCGCTTCTGCGCGGCGCCGCCGATCTTCCCCTGGTCCGTGGCGATGTCGTTGAGCGGCTGGTAGAACGCCTGCACGCCGAGTCGGGAGAGCGCGTCCATCGTCCACTCGTCCAGGAACGGGTAGGTCTCCGCCGTCTCCAGCCCGTCGACCAGCGACGACGGCACGTGCATCGAGTACGTGACGCAGTTGTCCGCCTCCATGAACATCGCGCCGCCGCCGGAGATCCGCCGCACCACGTTGATGCCGTGCCGCCGCGCCCCCTCGGGGTCCACCTCGTTGGCGAGCGACTGGAAGGCGCCGATCACCACGGCCGGCTCGTTCCACTGCCACAGGCGCATGGTCGGCTTGCGACGTCCCTCGGCCACCTGCCGGGTGAGCACCTCGTCCAGGGCCACGGTGAGCGCGATCGGCATCGGCTCCGGCGCGATGACCTCCCACTCGTGGTCCTCCCACGTGGTCGCCTTGCCGAGGGCCCGACGCACGGCCGAGGCCACCGCGAAGGCGTCCACGCCGAACAGCTCGGCCTCGGGTCGCAGGCCCTGCTCGACGGCCTCCCGGATGACGCGGTGCTCGGCGTCCGCGGACAACCCGGTCACCGCCGCGTTGAGGTCCTCGAGCGCCTCGTCCGGCTCGAGGAAGAAGTCACCGTTGATGCTGGCGGTCGCGATCCGGCCGTCCGCGAGGCTCAGGTCCGCCGCGACCAGCTTGCCGCCGATCACCTTGTATTCACCGTGGAGAGTCGTCATGCCCGCCAGCCTACGGGCGACGCGACGGGCCCCGCACCGCCCGGATCTCTCCGGGGGCGCGGGGCCCGTCGTCGTGGTGGGCGCGCGGCTCAGGCCGCCGCGGTCACTTCTTGCCGCCGAAGCCCTTGAAGCGGGCGTTGAAGCGCTCGACGCGGCCGGCGGTGTCCATGATGCGCTGCTTGCCCGTGTAGAACGGGTGCGAGGCGGCCGAGATCTCGACGTCGATCACCGGGTAGGTGTTGCCATCGGTCCACTCCGCGGTCTTCTCGGAGTTCGCGGTGCTGCGGGTGAGGATCTTCTCACCGGAGGCGAGGTCGTTGAAGATGACGTAGCGGTAATCCGGGTGGATCTCAGACTTCATGGTGCATCCTTCGTTTCAGCCGCCTGATTGGGACCAGGGGCGCGAGAGGTGTGGTCAGGGGGTCCGCCGGACGGCGGGCCAGCCGCCCACTCTACCGCACCCGGGCCGGTCAGCGTGCGCGCAGCTCCCACAGCGCGACCGCCGCGGCCGCGGCCACGTTCAGTGAGTCGACGCCGTCGGGCATGGGGATGACGACGTCGGCGTCGGTCTGGGCGAGGGTCTCGGGCCGGACCCCCGGCCCCTCCTGGCCGAGGACGAGGGCCAGGCGCTCGGCGGTCCGCAGCGGCTCGATCTCCGGCGAGTCCAGGCCCACGGCGCGGTCCGTCACCTCGAGGGCGGCCACCGCGAACCCGGCCGCCCGCAGCGCGGGCAGCGACGCGGCGACCGGGCCGGGCAGGCGCGCCCACGGCAGGCGGAACACCGTGCCCATCGAGACGCGGATGGCGCGCCGGTACAGCGGGTCGGCGGCCTGCGGGGTGAGCAGCAGCGCGTCCCAGCCGAGGGCGACGGCGGAGCGCACCACGGCACCCAGGTTCGTGTGGTCCACGACGTCCTCGGCGATGAGCACGCGCCGGGCGCCCGCGAGGACGTCGGCGAGCGGCCGGGGTGCGGGGCGGTCCATCGCGGCCAGGGCGCCGCGGTGCAGGTGGAAGCCGGTGAGGGCCTCGAGCACGTCGTCGGGTCCGGTGAAGACCGGGACGTCCGGATGGGCGGCGAGCACGTCCGCGAAGGACCCGCGGTAGCGGTCCCCCAGCAGGAAGGAGCGCGGGGTGTGTCCGGCGTCCAGCGCGCGGCGGACCACCTGGGAGGACTCGGCGAGGAAGACGCCGTGCTCCGCGTCGACGCGACGGCGCAGGGCCGCGTCCGTCATGGTCGTGTAGGGGGCCAGGCGGGGGTCGGCGAGGTCATCGATCCGCTCCAGGCGCACCTCGCGGGTCCCGCGCTCACCCACCCGAGACCTGCCGCATCACCATGACCACCAGCCCGGCCAGGCCCACGATCACGATGGTGACGCGCAGCGCCGTCGGCGAGATGCGCCGGCCGATCCGCGCGCCCACGAGCCCGCCCACGAGCGAGGAGAGCGCGATCAACAGGACGGCCCGCCAGTCGATGCGGTCGAAGGCGAAGACCAGGTAGAACGCGGCGGCGGTGAGGTTGACCACCAGCGACAGCCACGTCTTCACCGCGTTGGCGTGCACGAGGGTGCCGCCCACCAGCAGCACGCCGAAGATCGCCATGAGCATGACGCCCTGGGCGGCCACGAAGTAGCCGCCGTAGATGCCGGTCAGGAACACGAGCGTCCACAGTGTCGGGGTCACGGGGCCCACCGGCACGGGAGAGTCCGCGCCGGGGGTCGGTCCCTGGTCCTCCGCCCGACGCCGGACCCACCGCTGGATGCGCGGCTGCAGGACGACAACCGTCAGGGCCACCACGAGCAGCACCGGCGCGACGTAGCCGAACACGGCCGGGGGCAGCGTGGTGAGCAGGGCGGCGCCGATGATCGCGCCGAGCAGGGACGCGACGGTCAGCTTCGGCAGGAGCGCCCGGGACTGGGCCAGCTCGCGACGGTAGCCGTACGTGCCGGAGAAGCCCGAGGCCACCAGGCCCATCGCGTTGGAGACCTGGGCCGTCACGGGCGGGAAGCCGACCGCCACGAGCGTGGGGAAGGTGACGAGCGTGCCCGAGCCGATCACGGAGTTGATCGTGCCGGCCCAGAACCCCGCGACCAGCACGAGCAGGACCTGCCACAGGTCCATGCCCAGCAGCTGCGCGGTCAGCAGCCCCGTCACCGGGCCACGGCGGTGTACCGACCGCCGGTGCGGGTCACCTTCAGGTCCGTGCCGAATGCCGCGGAGAGGTGCTCCTCGGTGAGCGTCGACTCGATGGGCCCGGCCGCCACGACGCCGCCGTCCCGCAGCAGCAGCGCATGGGTGAAGCCCGGGGGCACCTCCTCGAGGTGGTGCGTGACGAGGATCAGCGCGGGCGCGTCCTCGTCCGTGGCGAGCGCCGTCAGCTGGCGCACGAGGTCCTCCCGCCCGGCGAGGTCCAGGCCTGCGGCGGGCTCGTCCAGCAGGAGCAGCTCGGGGTCGGTCATCAGGGCGCGGGCGATGAGCACGCGCTTGCGCTCACCGTCGGAGAGGGTGCCGAACGCGCGGTGCGCGAGGCGGGAGAGCCCCCAGGTCGCGACGAGGCCGAGGGCGCGGGCGCGATCCTCCGTCTCGTACCGCTCGCGCCACGTGCCGGTGATCCCGTAGGCGGCGGTGACGACGGCGTCCTGCACGGTCTCGTTCGCGGGCACCTGGGCGGCGAGCTGGGCGGAGGACAGGCCGATGCGCGGGCGCAGCTCGAACACGTCGACGGCGCCGAGCACCTCGTCCAGCACGCCGACGTCGCCGGCGGTCGGGTGCAGGCGGGCCGCGGCCAGCTGGAGCAGCGTCGACTTGCCGGCGCCGTTCGGGCCCATCACGATCCACCGTTGCCCCGCGCGGACCGTCCAGTCCAGGGGGCCGAGGATGTCGGTGGCGCCGCGGCGCACGCGCACGCGGCGCAGCTGCAGCACGGCGTCCTCATCCGGGAGGAACCAGTCGTCGGGAGGCGCGGGGGTGGTCATGGGGGCCAGCCTAGTCCGGCCGGCCGGCGCGTCGCCGATGCGACGCACGCCCGGCCGCGCCCGCACCCCCGCCTAGGATGCCGCGCATGAGCACCGTGCGCCGCCTCGTCCTCACCGCCGACCCCGCCCTCCTCCTCACGGACGCGCCCCCGGCCGGCGTGCCGGAGAACGCCGAACGGCTCGCCGACGACGGCCTGCGGGGCTGGCGCTTCGCCGCGGACGAGTGGGCGGCGGCCCCGGAGCCGGGCTCCGGGTGGGACGTGCTCACGGTGCCGGCGACGGTCGCCGCCGCACCGGCGCCCCTCGTGGTGACGGACGTGGACTCCACGCTGATCCGGCAGGAGGTCATCGAGCTGCTCGCCGCCCACGCCGGCCGCGAGGCCGAGGTCGCCGAGGTGACGGAGCGGGCGATGCGCGGTGAGCTCGACTTCGCCGCCTCGCTGCATGCGCGCGTCGAGGCGCTCGCGGGGCTGCCCGTGGGCGTCGTGGCGGACGTGGTGCGGGCCATCCGGCCCACCGACGGAGCCCTCGCGCTGATCGAGGCCGTCACCGCGGCCGGCGGCCGGGTGTGCGCGGTCTCCGGCGGCTTCACCCAGGTGCTCGCCCCGCTGGCCGAGGCGTGGGGCGTGCACGCCTACTGCGCCAACGAGCTCGAGGTGCGGGACGGGCACCTGACGGGGAAGGTGCTCGGCGACGTCGTGGACCGCGCGGCGAAGGCCGCCATGCTGCGCGCCTGGGCCGAGGACGCGGGGCTCACCCCCGAGCAGGCCGTCGGCGTGGGCGACGGCGCCAACGACATCGATCTGCTCGAGGCGGCCGGCTGCGGCGTGGCGCTGTGCGCGAAGCCGATCCTCCGGGAGCACGCGGACGTCGTCGTCGACGTGCCCTCCTTCACCCCCCTGCGGTGGCTCCTCGGTCTCTGAGGCGTCCGCTCCCGGAGGTCACGAGGGCCGGATCCCACGGATCCGGCCCTCGTCGTCTGGGGTGTGGTGGGGTTCAGTCCTGCCCGAGGAAGTCCTCGGCGCCGCCCACGAGCTCGGTGTGGCCGACCTCGAGGCCCTCGCGGCCCACGAGGGAGGCGATCTCGGCGGCGAACTCCTCCACGGTGTAGAGCCTGCCGGCGGCCTCGCGGCGGGCCTCGATGGCACCTGGCTCGGCGCGGTCGAGCAGGGTGGCGGTGATGGTGCCCTCGATCATGTCGCCGGAGACCACCACGAAGCCCACGCCCTTCTCGGTGAACGCGGGGATGCGCTCGCGCAGGGCGTCCTCGCCGGCGCGCTTGGAGCGGGCCACGGGCTCGTAGGAGTCCATCGTGGCGACCTCGTCGATGAAGTGCGCCTGGTGGGAGGTCACGAACACGATCTGCCCGCCGGCACCCATGCGCTCGAGCGCGGCGTCGGCCAGCGCGGCCTGGGCGTCACGGTTGAGCTTCAGGGCGTAGTCCTCGCCGAACTGGGACTCCATGCCGCCCGAGGCGTTGAGCACGAGCACGTCGAGTGAGCCGAAGTGCTCCACGGCGGCGTCCAGCAGCGCGGCCCGATCCTCGGCGACGGTCACGTCGCCGCCCACGGCCACGGCGCGGCCGCCGGCCTCCTCGATCTTCTGCACCACCTTGTTCGCGCGCGGCGCCTTCTGGCGGTAGTTCACCACGACGCCCGCGCCGCGGGCGGCCAGCAGCTCGGCGGTGGCGGCTCCGATGCCGCGGGAGGAGCCGGTGACGACGACGCCGCGTCCGGCCAGGTCCTGCTCGGTCATGTTCTGTGCTTCCTGTCTGCTCAGCGGTCGGTGGTCGTCAGTGGCCCATGCCCAGGCCGCCGTCCACGGGGATCACGGCCCCGGAGATGTACGCGGCCTCGTCCGAGGCCAGCCAGCGCACGACGCCGGCCACCTCCTCCGGGTCGGCGAAGCGGCCGGCCGGGATGGACGTCTTGTACTGGGCCTTGAGCTCGTCGTCGAGGGACTGCGTCATCTCGGTGTCGATGTAGCCGGGGGCCACGACGTTCGCGGTCACGCCGCGCGCGCCGAGCTCGCGCGTGATCGAGCGGGCCATCCCGACGAGGCCGGACTTGGAGGCGGCGTAGTTGACCTGGCCGGGCGAGCCGAGCAGGCCCACCACGGAGGAGATCAGGACGATGCGGCCGCGCTTCAGGCGCATCATGCCCTTGGTGGCGCGCTGCACTACGCGGAAGGCGCCGGTGAGGTTCGTGTCGATCACCGAGGTGAAGTCATCCTCGGACATGCGCAGCAGCAGCTGGTCGTGGGTGATCCCGGCGTTGGCCACGAGCACCTCGACCGGGCCGTGGGCCTGCTCGACCTCGCGGAAGGCCGCGTCCACGGAGGCCGCGTCCGTCACGTCGGCCCGGACCGCGAGGACCCCCTCCGGCCCCTCCCCCGAGCGGGAGGTGATGGCCACGCGGTCGCCGTTCGCGGCGAACGCCCGGGCGATGGCCAGGCCGATGCCGCGGTTGCCCCCCGTGACGAGGACGCTGCGGCCGGCGGCCTGCGCGTCCGCTGCGGGCGTGGTGGTCTGATCGGCCATGGGAACACCTTCCGTACGGGACGGGACTAGACTGGAGCACCGGCGCGGCGCCGTCGACGCCGTCCTGCGGGACGCCGCCGACGGCGGGCGCGCCGGCATGTGAACCACCACTCTACGTCCGCGGCCGCGCGGGGGCCCTCCGCAGGGCGCGACGTGCCAGGAGGATGCGCCATGACCAGCTCCACCGCCGGCTCCCGAGCCGGCCGTCCCGCCCACGCCGGGCGCGGGGCGACACCGGAGGTCCAGGGGGTCACCACCGCCGCCGCCGGCCGCAGCGCGGACCGGGAGGCGCGCATGAGGGTCTACCTGGTCCAGATGCTGGTCCGCACCGCCTGCTTCGTCGCCGCGCTCTTCACCCACGGCTGGTGGCAGCTCGGGTTCATCCTCGGCGCGGTCGTGCTGCCCTACGTCGCCGTCGTGCGCGTGAACAACACCGGCCCGCAGCAGGCCGGCACCCTGCGCGCCGTGCCCGCCCAGGGACCGGCCCTGACCCCCCGCCCCGACGACGCGGCGGCGCCCGAGCCGGTCGTGCTCACCGGCGACCTCGTGGACGACCCGCGCGACCGTGCGCCACGGGCGCTGGGCCGAGGGTCCTCGTCCGCCGGCGGTCCCGGCCTGCCCGGACGGGGCGGCGCGTGATCGGCGCGGTCCCGGGTGAGCCGGGCATGGACCTGCTGGGCGCCCTCGCGTCCGGCCGCCTTGACCCCGCCGCCGGTGCCTCCACTGCCCGATCCCCGCACGCCGCCGTGGACGGGCCCGAGCGGCCGGTCTGCTCGCGTCGTGGCTGCACCGCGGAGGCCGCCTGGGCCCTGGAGTGGAACAACCCGCGCGTCCACGCCCCGGACCGCGTGAAGACCTGGCTGGCCTGCGCGGACCATCGGCCCTTCCTGGACGACTTCCTGAGCGCCCGCGGCTTCCTGCGGCGCTCCCGCCCGCTCGACCCGGCCGCCACGCAGGCGCCCGAGGTCGACACGCCCGAGACCCCGCAGGAGCCCCCGCGCCCATGAGCACCCCCGCCCCCATGACGGACCCGACCGCCCGCGACGCCGAACGCCTGCCTGCCCTGCGCTTCGGCTTCCTCGCCACCGGCCCGTGGATCCTCGGCTTCGTGGTGTGCGTCCTCTTCGCGTTCCTGTGCCATGCGCTCGCGCAGTGGCAGTGGGACCGCCGCGTGGAGGTCCAGCACCGCGTCAACCGCGTCCTGGAGAACTACGACGACGACCCGGTACCGTTCGCCGAGGCCTCCCGGCTGTTCACCGCGTTCCAGACCGAGGACGAGTGGACGCCCGTGACACTGACCGGCGAGTACCTCGTCGACGAGACGCTCATCGTCCGCAACCGCCCCCGGGCCGGCCAGCCCGGCTACGAGGTGCTCGTGCCGTTCCGGACGGACGAGGGCCCCGTCGTCGTGGTGGACCGCGGCTGGCTCCCGGTGGGCAACAGTCCGGGTCAGCCGGACGCCGTGCCGGCCCCGCCCGCCGGCCACGCCGAGGTCGTGGTGCGGGTCAAGCCCGGGGAGCCGGCCCTGGACCGCGACGCCCCGGAGGGCCAGGTGCCCTCGATCGACCTCGCCGAGATCGCCGACACCGTGGGCGGGCCCGTGGCCGGAACTGCCTACGGGATCATGGTCACGGAGGACCCGGCGGTGGAGCCGATGCCGCAGAAGCTCGTCGAGCCCACCCTCGACGAGGGCCCGCACCTGTCCTACGCGATCCAGTGGTACCTGTTCGCGGCCATGGGCTTCGGGGTGTGGGGGTACTCCGCGTGGATGCGCGCCCGCAACGACCGGGCCGACGCCCTCGACGACGCCGCGGACGACGGGCTGCTCTCCGCTCACCGGGTCCCCCGCGCCAAGCCGGTCCGGCGGCGCGACGGGCGGCTCACGGACGAGGAGGCCGAGGACGCGCTCTTCGACTGAGCCCGCCCTCCGCCTCGGCGGCCCGCGGACTCAGGCGAGGGTGATGAGGTCCCTGTAGTCGTCGTTCCAGAGGTCCTCGACCCCGTCCGGCAGCAGCACCACGCGCTCGGGGTCGAGCGCCTCGACGGCGCCCTCGTCGTGGGTCACGAGCACCACGGCGCCCTCGTACTGCTGCAGCGCGTTCAGGATCTCCTCACGGCTGGCGGGGTCGAGGTTGTTCGTGGGCTCGTCCAGCAGCAGCACGTTCGCGCTCGAGGCCACGAGCGTGGCCAGCGCCAGGCGGGTCTTCTCGCCGCCGGAGAGGACGCGGGCGGGCTTGTCGACGTCGTCGCCCTGGAAGAGGAACGAGCCGAGCAGCGTGCGCGCCTGGGTGTCGCCGAGCTGCGGGGCGGCGTGGCGCATGTTGTCCAGGACGGACGCGTCCTGGTCCAGGGTGTCGTGCTCCTGGGCGAAGTAGCCCAGCTTGAGCCCGTGGCCCGCCTGCACCTCCCCGGTGTCCGGGGTCTCCTCCCCGGCGAGCATGCGCAGCAGCGTCGTCTTGCCGGCGCCGTTGTAGCCCAGGATGACCACGCGCGCGCCCCGGTCGATCGCCAGGTCCACTCCCGTGAAGATCTCGAGCGAGCCGTAGGACTTGGAGAGGTTCTCGGCGCGCAGCGGCGTCTTGCCGGAGGCCTGCGGGGTGGGGAAGCGGATCGCGGCCACGCGATCGACCGCGCGCTCGCCCTCGACGCCGCGCATGAGCCGCTCGGCGCGCTTGATCATGTTCTGCGCGGCGGTGGCCTTGGTCGCCTTGGCACGCATCTTCTCGGCCTGGGCCATGAGGGCCGAGGCCTTCTTCTCCGCGTTGGCGAACTCCCGGCGGCGGCGCGCCTCGTCCTGCTGGCGCTGGGCGAGGTAGTTCTTCCACGTCATGTTGTAGACGTCCATGGTCTGCCGGTTCGCGTCCAGGTAGAGGACCTTGTTCACGGTCATCTCCATGAGCTCGACGTCGTGCGAGATCATCAGGAGGCCGCCGGAGTAGGTCTTCAGGTAGTCGCGCAGCCACACGATCGAGTCGTGGTCGAGGTGGTTGGTGGGCTCGTCCAGCAGCAGGATGTCCGCGTCGGAGAAGAGGATGCGGGCGAGCTCCACGCGGCGGCGCTGGCCGCCGGAGAGGGTGTGCAGCGGCTGGTCCAGGACGCGGTCCGGCAGGCCGAGGTTGGACGTGATCCGGGCGGCCTCGGACTCGGCCGCGTAGCCGCCGCGGGCCTCGAACTCCGCCTCCAGACGGGAGTAGCGGTTCATCGCCCGCTCCCGCTCGGCGTCGTCGACGGCGGCCATCCCGGCCTCGGCCTCGCGCATGCGCCGGATGGTCTGGTCCAGGTCGCGGGCGGAGAGGATGCGGTCTCGGCCGGACTGGTCCATGTCCTCGACCTTGGGGTCCTGGGGCAGATAGCCGATGCGCCCGGTCCGGGTCACGGTGCCCGCCGTGGGCTGCCCGCCGCCGGCCAGGACCTTGGTCAGCGTCGTCTTGCCGGCGCCGTTGCGCCCCACGAGGCCGACCTTGTCCCCCTTGTCCACGCGGAAGTTCACCTCGTCCATGAGGAGACGGGCGCCCACGCGCAGTTCGACATCGGTGACGGTCAGCATGGGGGTGTCAGACTCCAGGGGTCGAGGGAAGAACAGGGGTGCACCGGCGGGGCCCGGCCGATCCCGACGGGCGGGGGCCAGTGCGGTGCCGGGCCAGTCTAGTCCGTCTACACTCTGGCCCCATGAGCTTCAACGAGAACGTGCAGATCGACGCCGGCCGGGCCCGATCGGGCGGTGGCGGCGGGCTGGGGGGCCGGGGCATCGCCATCGGCGGTGGCGGCGGCCTGCTCGCGTTGCTGCTCGCGATCTTCGCGCCCGGGCTGGCCGAGCAGCTCGGCATCGACACGGGCGGCGGATCCGCCGGACAGAGCCAGTACCAGCAGCAGACGGGCTCGGGCGGCCAGGGCCAGCCCCTCTCGGACGAGGCGTGCGCCAGCGGTGCGGACGCCAACCAGAACACGGACTGCCGCGTCATCGCGACCACCGAGGCCGCGGACGAGTTCTGGGGCGAGTACCTCGCCCAGTTCTCGGACATCCAGTGGCGCCAGCCGCAGCTCACCCTGTTCCGGGGCGGCGTGAGCACCGGCTGCGGCAGCGCCTCCTCGGCCACGGGCCCGTTCTACTGCCCGGCGGACGAGTCCATGTACTTCGACACCGCGTTCTTCGAGACGCTGCAGACCGACTTCGGCGCCGAGGGCGGGCCGCTGGCGGAGGAGTACATCGTGGCGCACGAGTACGGCCACCACGTCCAGCAGGTCACCGGCTACCTGCAGCACTCCAAGGACGGGACCACCGGCCCCACCTCCGGCGCCGTGCGCGCGGAGCTGCAGGCCGACTGCTTCGCCGGCATGTGGGCCGGGCACGCCGCTTCCACCGTGGACCCCGAGTCCGGCGCGCCGTTCCTGAAGCCGATCTCGCAGGACCAGCTGCGCCAGGCCATCGACGCGGCCTCCGCCGTGGGCGATGACCGCATCCAGTCCACCCACACCGGCCGGGTGAACCCCGAGGCGTTCACGCACGGCACCTCCGAGCAGCGCATGGCCTCGTTCATGCGCGGCTACCAGAGCTCCCAGCAGGAGCCGGACATCCGTCAGTGCGACACGTTCCGGGCCTCCTCCCTGGACATCTGAGCCGGGAGCCCCGGGGCGCCTGCGGGCCCGTCCGCACTCCCCCACCACGACGGCGGCCCGTCACCTTCACGCAGAAGGTGACGGGCCGCCGTCGTGGTCCGGGCCGGATCAGATGTTGAAGCCGAGGGCGCGCATCTGGTCGCGACCGTCCTCGGTGATCCGCTCGGGGCCCCACGGGGGCATCCAGACCCAGTTCAGCCGCCACTCGTCCACCATGGTGCCGATCGCGCGGGAGACCTGGTCCTCGATCTCGTCCGTGAGCGGGCAGGCCGCGGTGGTCAGGGTCATGTCCACGAGCAGCGCGCCGTCGTCGGCGTAGTGCAGCCCGTAGAGCAGGCCCAGGTCCACGACGTTGACGCCCAGCTCCGGATCGATCACGTCCTTGAGGGCCTCACGGATGTCCTCCGTGGGCGCCTGGTTCGTGGTCTCCGTCATCTCAGGCCCCCGCCGCGGCCTTCTCGAAGCGGGCGTAGCCCTCGGCCTCGAGCTGCTCGGCGAGCTCCGGGCCGCCGGACTCGGCGACGCGGCCGTCCACCAGCACGTGCACGTGATCCGGCTTGATGTAGTTGAGGATCCGCGTGTAGTGGGTGATCAGCAGGGTGCCCATCTCGTTCTGCGCCTGGGCGCGGTTGACGCCCTCGGAGACGATGCGCAGCGCGTCGACGTCGAGGCCGGAGTCGGTCTCGTCGAGGATCGCGAACGTGGGCTTGAACAGCTCGAGCTGGAGGATCTCGGCGCGCTTCTTCTCGCCGCCGGAGAAGCCCTCGTTGACGTTGCGGTTCATGAACGCCGGGTCGATCTGCAGGGCCTCGAAGGCGCCCTTGACGTCCTTGGTCCAGGTGCGCAGCGAGGGGGCCTGGCCGTCGAGCGCGGTCTTCGCGGTGCGCAGGAAGTTGGTCATGGTGACGCCCGGGATCTCCACGGGGTACTGCATGGCCAGGAAGAGGCCGGCCTGGGCGCGCTCGTCGACGCTCATCTCCAGCACATCCTCACCGTCGAGGGTGATGGAGCCGGAGGTGACCTCGTAGCGCGGGTGGCCGGCGATGGTCGAGGCCAGGGTGGACTTGCCGGAGCCGTTCGGGCCCATGATCGCGTGGGTCTCGCCCGTCTCGATGGTCAGGGAGAGGCCCTTCAGGATCTCCTTGGGGCCGTTCTCGGTCGCGATCTGCACGTGCAGGTCGGTGATCTGCAGGGTTGCCATGGTGGTTCTCCTCGGGTGGAAGGCGGTGGGGTCTGCGGGGCGTCGGTCAGAGCTGCGCGATGCGGAGCTCGTCCTCCATGACGGCGGTCAGCTCGTCCTCGACGTCGCCGACACCGATCTTCTGGATGATCTCGTTGAGGAAGCCGCGCACGATCAGGCGGCGGGCCTCGGTCTCGGGGATGCCGCGGGCCATCAGGTAGAACAGCTGGGTCTCGTCGAAGCGGCCGGTCGCGGACGCGTGGCCCGCACCCTCGATCACGCCGGTCTCGATCTCCAGGTTCGGCACCGAGTCCGCGCGCGCCCCGTCGGAGAGCAGCAGGTTCTGGTTCTTCTCATACGTGTCCGTGCCCTCGGCCTCCTTGCGGATCAGCACGTCGCCCACCCACACGGTGCGCGCGTCCGTGCCCTGCAGGGCGCCCTTGTAGAGCACGTTCGAGACGCAGTCCGGCTGGTTGTGGTCCACGAACAGGCGGTTCTCGAGGTGCTGCCCGGCGTCGGCGAAGTACAGGCCGTACATCTCGGCCTCACCGCGCTCGGCGGCGAACCGCGCGGTCGGGGTCAGCCGCACCACGCCGCCGCCGTAGGAGACGGCCACGTGCTTGAAGTGCGCGTTCGTGGCGACCGAGGCCTGCTGGGCCGAGACGTGCACGGCATCGCCCTCCCAGGCCTGCAGCGCGACCACGTTCAGGCGGGCGTCGCGGCGCACGTCGAACTCGACGTTCTGGGCCAGCACGGCGGTGCCGCGGTGGGCGATCACGACGTCGGCCTGCGCGTTCTCCTCCACGAGCACGGTCAGGTGCATCGCGGCCGGGTCGGCGGAGGAGCCGACGACGTCGATGCGCACCGGCTCGGCGACCTCGCCGGAGATCGTGACGACGGTGGCCTCGGAGACCGAGTTCCAGGCCGCGGCGGACACGCGGTCGTCGGGGGTCAGGACGGAGCCGACGCGGGCGTCGTCGCGGGCCACGGTCTCCACCGTGACGCCGGCCTGCTCGGCCACGGCCACGGCGGGCGCGGCACCGGTCAGGCGCGCGTCGTCGCCCTCGGGCAGGTGCAGCCCGCCCAGGCGCTTGAGCGGGGTGAAGCGCCAGTCCTCCTCGCGCCCCGTGAGCACGGGGAAGTCGGACAGCTCGAAGGAGCTGAGGCGATCGGCGCGCGAGCCCGCGGCGTTGCGCTCCCGGCCCCCGGCCCGGGCGACCGGGTTCTGCGCGACGGTGAGCTTCTCGCCCTCCTCGCCCATGCCCGGGATCATGGTCCGCTGGGTGTTCTCCACGGTGTCGGTCATGTCAGCCCACCGATCCTTCCATCTGCAGTTCGATCAGCTTGTTGAGCTCGAGCGCGTACTCCATGGGCAGCTCGCGGGCGATCGGCTCGATGAAGCCGCGCACGATCATGGCCATGGCCTCGTCCTCGGACATGCCGCGGCTCATGAGGTAGAAGAGCTGCTCCTCGGACACCTTCGAGACGGTCGCCTCGTGGCCGAGGGTCACGTCGTCCTCGCGGATGTCGATGTACGGGTACGTGTCGGAGCGGGAGACCGTGTCCACGAGCAGGGCGTCGCACACCACCGAGTTCGCGGAGCCGTTCGCGCCCTCGGCGATCTGCACCAGGCCGCGGTAGGCGGCGCGGCCGCCGCTGCGGGCCACGGACTTGGACACGATCGAGGAGTTCGTGTGCGGGGCCATGTGCACCATCTTGGAGCCGGTGTCCTGGTGCTGGTCCTTGCCCGCGAACGCGACGGAGAGGGTCTCGCCGGTGGCGTGCTCGCCGGTCAGGTACACGGCCGGGTACTTCATGGTCACCTTGGAGCCGATGTTGCCGTCGATCCACTCCATGGTGCCGCCGGCCTCGACCACGGCGCGCTTGGTCACGAGGTTGTACACGTTCGTGGACCAGTTCTGGATGGTGGTGTAGCGCACGCGGGCGTTCTTCTTCACCACGATCTCCACGACGGCCGAGTGCAGCGAGTCGGACTGGTAGATCGGGGCGGTGCAGCCCTCGATGTAGTGCACGTACGAGTCCTCGTCCGCGATGATCAGCGTCCGCTCGAACTGGCCCATGTTCTCCGTGTTGATGCGGAAGTAGGCCTGCAGCGGGATCTCCACGTGCACGCCCTTGGGCACGTACACGAAGGAGCCGCCGGACCACACGGCCGTGTTCAGGGAGGCGAACTTGTTGTCGCCGACCGGGATCACGGTGCCGAAGTACTCCTCGAAGATCTCCGGGTGCTCCTTGAGCGCGGTGTCGGTGTCGAGGAACACGACGCCCTGCTCCTCCAGGTCCTCGCGGATCTGGTGGTAGACGACCTCGGACTCGTACTGGGCGGCGACGCCGGCCACCAGACGCTCGCGCTCGGCCTCGGGGATGCCCAGGCGCTCGTAGGTGTTGCGGATGTCCTCGGGCAGGTCCTCCCAGGTCTTGGCCTGGCCCTCGGTGGAGCGCACGAAGTACTTGATGTTGTCGAAGTCGATGCCGGACAGGTCCGGGCCCCACGCCGGCATCGGCTTGCGCTCGAAGTACTTGAGGGCCTTGAGGCGCAGGTCGCGCATCCACTCCGGCTCGTCCTTCTTGCCGGAGATGTCGCGCACGACGTCCTCGTTCAGACCGCGGACGGCCTTCTCGCCGGCCGCGTCGGAGTCGGCCCAGCCGTACTGGTAGGCGCCGATGGCGTTGAGCTCGGGGTTCTTGTCGAGGATCTCCTGGATCACGCCGGGGTCGGCGGTCTCCGCGGAGTCCCGCTGGACGATCTGGTCGGTCATCTCAGCCTCTCTCACTAGTCACTGCGGTCGGGGTCGGTCGGGTGGTCGGCGGGAGCCGGGGCGTGGCCCGCGCGGCTCAGTCGCGGCCCAGCGGCACGTGTGTGGTGCACACGTGGGCGCCGGCGGCGAGGGTCGAGAGCCGGCGCACGTCCACCTCGAGCAGGCGGGCGAACAGCGCGGTCTCCTCTTCACAGAACTCCGGATGGCGCGCGGGAATTCCCTGGAACGGGCAGTGCCCCTGGCAGACCTGGTCCGCGCGGAGGGTGGGCGCCAGGCCCGCGCCGAAGTGGCGCAGCGTGCCGGCGTAGCCGGCCTCGTCGAGGACCCGCGCGAGGATCCGGGTGCGGTCCTGCAGCGCAGTCTCCCGGCCGTCGACGGCGGCCGTGAAGCGCTCCTCGATCTCCCGGAAGGCGTGGCGCGCGGTGCGGCGCACCTCCTCCTCCCCGCCGAGCTCCTCGAGGCGGGCCAGGGTGTCCAGGGCGACGGCGAGGTGGTCCTTGGGCAGGTGCTCCTGCGCGTGCGAGGTGACCACGTAACGGCGGGAGGGCCGTCCCGCGCCGCGGGCCGCGGTGACCCGCTTGACCTCGACGAGCGAGTCCTCCTCGAGCGCGTCCAGATGGCGGCGCACGGCGGCCGCGGTCAGCTCCAGCTCGCGACCGATCTCGGCCGCGCTGACGGGACCACGCGTCAGGACCAGCTGCAGCACACGCTCGCGCGTGCCCTCGGCCGGGGCCGGAGCGGGGGGCGACGCAGACTGATCCGAATACACCACGCCATCATGACCTATTGATCTGGAACGGTTCAAGTGAGGCTCGCCTGGCTTGATGACGGTCGCGGCGGAACCCGCGGCAGACCCGGGCACCCCCGGCCCCACGAGCCGGGGTCGCAGGGCCCGAGGACTAGACTGGCACAGTGCCCCGACCTCCCCTGACCCCGGATCCCGTGCCGCGCGACGAGCCCGTCCTGCGCCTGAGCGACGTCCACCGGAGCCTCGGCCGCGGCCGGTCCCGCACCCCCGTCCTGCGGGGCGTCGACCTCACCGCCCGTGCCGGCGCCGTCACGGTGCTGCTCGGCCCCAACGGGGCCGGCAAGTCCACCACCCTCGGCCTCTGCCACGGCATGGACCGGCCCGACGCCGGCACCGTGCGCGTGTTCGGCGCAGACCCGTGGCGGGCCTCCGCCGACCTGCGCGCCCGCATCGGCGTGATGTGGCAGGAGGGCGGCCTGCCGCCCGCGATCCCCGCCCGCCGCTTCATCGGCCACGTGGCGTCCCTGTACCGCGACCCGCTGCCCGTCGAGCCGCTGCTGGAGCGCCTGCTGATCGCCGACGTCGCCGGCCGCCCCCTGCGCCGCCTCTCCGGTGGCCAGCGCCAGCGCGTCGCGCTCGCGGCCGCCCTCGTCGGCCGGCCGGACATGCTGTTCCTCGACGAGCCCACCGCGGGCCTCGACCCGGAGACCCGGCCCGTCGTGCACGACGTCGTGCGGGAACAGACCGACCGCGGCGCCGCCGTGCTGCTGACCACGCACCTGCTCGACGACGCCGAGCGGCTCGCGGACGACGTCGCCATCCTGCGCGCCGGCCGCGTGGTCCGCTCCGGCCCGCTGTCCGAGCTCACACGCGTGGCCGAGGGCGACGTCGTCGACGTGGACTTCGGCGACGCCTCCCCCGACGCCGTCCGCGCCTGGGCCGACACCCTGCCCGCGCCGCTGCGCGCGGCCGGCCTCGACGAGTCCGCCCGCCTGCGCGTGGCCGGCGTCCGCGGCCCGGACGACCTGGCCGTCCTCGCGGCGAGCTGGCGGGAGCACGCCCTGATGCCCACCCGATTCGAGCGCGCCGGACTGCGCCTCGAGCAGATCCTCCGGGAGACCGCCGCATGAGCATGCCCGTCGTCGACCACCGCGCCCCGGCCGGCGCCGGAGCCCACGCCGGCGCCGCCCCGCTGGCCACCCGCGTCCTGCGTCAGGCCGGCTACGAGACCGGCACCGCGCTGCGCAACGGCGAGCAGCTGCTCGTCACCGTGGTGCTGCCCCTGCTCGCGCTCGTGGGCGTGCACGTCACCGGCCTGCTGGACGCCCCCGGCCGGTCGGGCCTGGACGTGGCCGTGCCCGGCGTGCTCGCCCTGGCCGTGATCAGCTCCGCGTTCACGGCCACCGCGATCGCCACGGGCTTCGAGCGTCGCTACGACGTGCTCGCCGCCCTGGCCACCACCCCGCTGGGCACGCTCGGCCTCGTCGCCGGCAAGGCCCTGGCGGTGGTGGCCCTCCTGCTGGTGCAGGTGAGCGTGATCGGCGGCGTCGGCCTGGCGCTCGGGTGGCGTCCGGACCCCGAGGGGATCCTGCCGGCCCTGGTCGCCCTCGCACTGGGGGCCGCCGCCTTCACGGCCCTCGGGCTGCTGCTCGCCGGCACGGCCCGGCCGGAGGCGACCCTCGCCGTCGCCAACCTGCTGTGGGTGCTGTTCGGCGCCGTCGGCGGCACGGTGTTCCCCGCCCGGGTCCCCGGCGTGGACCTGCTCCCCTCCGGCGCGCTGGGCACGGCCCTGCGGGCCGCCCTCCTGGACGGGTCCTGGTCGCCCGTCCCCCTGCTCGTGCTCACCCTGTGGGGCGCCGTGGCCGTCGCGGCCGCGCTCCGCTGGTTCCGCTGGCGGCCCTGAACCGTTCCCCGTCCCCCTGCATCGAACGATCGGAAGGACACCGTGTCCACCACCACCCCCGCGGCCCGGACCGCCCCGGCCGGACTCGCCGCCCGTCTGCCGCAGCGCCTCTCGAAGGCCACCATGGCCCTCGCCGTGGCGTCCCTGGCGTCCGAGATCGGCATCATCGTCACCGGCGGCGCCGTGCGCCTCACCGGCTCCGGCCTGGGCTGCCCCACGTGGCCCAAGTGCTCGCCCGAGTCCCTCACCAACACCCCGGAGATGGGCATCCACGGCTACATCGAATTCGGCAACCGGACGCTGACGTTCGTCCTGGTGGTCATCGCCGCCGCCATGTTCCTGTCCCTGTGGAACCTGCGCGGCACCCACCGGAGCCCCTTCTGGCTCTCCGTGGGCCTGCTGGCCGGCATTCCCGCGCAGGCCCTCGTGGGCGGCGTCGTGGTCCTGACGAATCTGAACCCGTGGTGGGTGGCCGGCCACTTCATCGTGTCCTCGATCATGGTGGCCGTGGCGACCCTGCTCGTGGTGCGCATCGCCGCCGAGCGCCGTGCCGGCCGGGCGGGGGTGCCCCTCGTGGACGGCGCCACCACCGGCCGGTCCCGTGCCGCCGCCTGGGCGGCGTTCGCGCTGACGTGGGCCGCCGTGTACCTGGGCACCGTGGTGACCGGCACGGGCCCGCACTCCGGCGACCCCGGCTCGCCGCGCCACGAGTTCGACCCGCTGTTGGTCACGCGTGCCCACGTGGTCCCGGTGTACCTGCTCCTGGCGGCCACCCTCGTCCTGTTCTTCACGGTGCGCCGCGCGGCCGGCGCCTCCCGCCTGCAGCGCGCCGCCGTGCTGCGGCTCCTGCTCGCCCTCGTGTTCCAGGCCGCCGTGGGCTACACCCAGCACTTCACGGGCCTGCCGATCGGCGTGGTCCTGCTGCACATGCTGGGCTCTGCCCTGCTCGTGGCCGCCGCGACGGAGACCTGGGACCGCCAGGTCGCCCGCTACGTCACGGCCGGGCCGGGTGTCCCGGTCGAGGCCGCCGCCCCCACGCGCACCGTCGCCGCGGGCTGACGCCCCGCGCACGCGAACGGCCCCGCACCGGCTGGTGCGGGGCCGTCGTCGTCGGCGTCCCGGGGAGCGCTGGGGGCGGACCGGCGCTCAGGCGCCGAAGTGCATCAGCGGCGCGCCCACGAACGGGTCCACGGCCAGGGCGATGAACAGCAGCGTCAGATAGGTGATGGAGAGGTGGAAGACCTTCATGGCCTTGCGGTCCTCGAAGTCCTCGCGCTGGGCCTGCACCTGCAGCACATGGGACTCCCAGATGAACCAGGCTCCGACGACGAGCGCGACCGCGGTGTAGACGATGCCGGCCCAGCCCATCGGCACGAGCAGGAGGGAGCACGCCACGGTGGCCCACGCGTAGAGCACGACCTGGTTGGAGACGTGGCGCGCGGAGGCGATGGCGCCGAGCATCGGCACGTCGGCCTGCTGGTAGTCGCGCTTGTACTTCATGGACAGCGGCCAGTAGTGCGGGGGCGTCCACAGGAAGACCACGAGGAACAGCACGATGGCCGGCCACTCGACGGTCCCGCGCACGGCCGCCCAGCCGATCAGCACGGGGAAGCAGCCGGCGATGCCGCCCCACACGATGTTCTGCTCCGTGCGGCGCTTGAGCACGAGCGAGTACACGACCACGTAGAAGAAGATGGCGGCCACACCCAGGCCGGCCGCCAGCCAGTTGGCGCCGAACCCGAGGATCAGGATGGACACGACGGTCTGCACCCACGCGAACACGAGGGCCTCGCGCGGGGTGACCTCGCCGGTGACGAGCGGCCGGTTCTCGGTGCGCTTCATGACCCGGTCGATGTCCCGGTCGATGTAGCAGTTGAAGGTGCCGGAGGCGCCGGCGGCGAGCGCACCGCCGACGAGCGTGGCGATCATGGTGAGCACGTCCGGGAAGCCGCGCTGCGCGAAGATCATGGTCGGCAGCGTGGTCACCAGCAGCAGCTCGATCACCCGGGGCTTCGTCAGCTCGACGTACGCCCGCACCTTGCGGCGCAGGGGCAGCGGGGACCGGTCGACGACGCCGGGCTCGGCGGCGACGCGGGCGGCGGACGGCGACTCCAGGGAGGATGACATCTGCTTCTCACGGTGAGGGGACGGTGGGCGTGCCCGTCCCGGGGTTCGGATCGGCCACTCGGGCGGTCCGCCTGCGGGCAGGCCTTGACGCAGTCTACTCGTGTCAACGGCCGTTCGCCCGGGGACGAACCGTGTCATGGGACGCCCGGTCGGGCCCGCCTCGCGGTCGCGGGGCTAGGCTGGGATGACGGCCCCGCGCCGCGACGCCCCGGCGTCGGCCGGGGTCGCGCCCCAACGCTCCCGATCCGCCAGGAGAGAACCCGTGACCGACGCCGCGCAGCCGTCCATTCCCCCGACCCTGGACCGGGTGGCCCCGGCCCGCGGGTTCGTCTACTCGGAGCAGGACCGCCGGATGGTCGACACGCTCAAGGCGCTCTCGGCGGACGCCGTGGAGAAGGCCGGGCACGGCCACCCCGGCACCGCGATCTCGCTGGCACCCGTGGCGTGGCAGCTGTACCAGAACGTCATGCACCTGGACCCCACGGACGACCGCTGGGAGGGGCGGGACCGCTTCATCCTCTCCGCGGGCCACGCCTCCCTCATCCAGTACCTTCAGCTGTTCGCCGCGGGCGCCGGGCTCGAGCTCGAGGACATCCAGGCGCTGCGCACCGAGGGCTCCAGGACTCCGGGCCACCCGGAGTACGGCCACACCCACGGCGTCGAGGTGACCACGGGGCCGCTGGGCCAGGGCCTGGCGATGGGCGTCGGCTTCGCGTATGAGCAGCGCCGTGTGCGCGGGCTGATGGACCCCGACGCCGCCCCCGGCACCTCCCCGTTCGACCATCACGTGTTCGTGCTCGCCTCCGACGGGGACATCCAGGAGGGCGTCGCCGCCGAGGCCTCCTCGCTGGCCGGGCACCAGGAGCTCGGGAACCTGGTCGTCGTCTACGACGCGAACCGCATCTCGATCGAGGACGACACGGACATCGCGTTCACCGAGGACGTGGTCCGCCGCTACGAGGCCTACGGCTGGCACGTGCAGGAGGTCGACTGGACCAACGGCGCCCAGGGCCACGCCGTGACCGAGTACACGGAGGACGTGGAGGCCCTGTACGACGCCCTCGTCGCGGCCAAGGCCGAGACCGGCCGGCCCTCGCTGATCAAGCTGCGCACCGTGATCGGCTGGCCCTCCCCCACGAAGCAGAACACCGGCGGCATCCACGGCTCCAAGCTCGGCACGGACGAGGTCGCCGGCCTCAAGGAGAGCCTCGGGCTGGACCCGACCAAGACCTTCGACGTCGACCCCGAGCTCCTGGCCCGCGCCCGGTCCATCGCCGAGCGCTCGGCAGAGTACCGCCGCGGCTGGGAGGCGGCGTTCCAGGCCTGGCGCGAGGCCCACCCGGAGAAGGCTCGCCTGTACGACCGACTGGCCGGACGAGAGCTGCCCGCTGGCTTCGCGGACGCGTTCCCGTCCTGGGACGCGGACGAGAAGGGCCTGGCCACGCGCGCAGCCTCCGGAGAGGTGCTCACGGCCCTCGCGCCGGTCATGCCCGAGCTCTGGGGCGGCTCGGCCGACCTCGCCGGGTCGAACAACACCACCATGAAGGGCGAGCCCTCCTTCATCCCGGCCCGCCGCTCCACCGCCACGTGGCAGGGCCACGAGTACGGCCGCACCCTGCACTTCGGCGTCCGCGAGTTCGCGGCCGGGGCGATCGTCAACGGCATCACGATCGGCGGCCTGACCCGCGCGTACGTGGGCACGTTCCTGACGTTCTCCGACTACATGCGCCCCGCCGTCCGCCTGGCCGCCCTCATGGGCACCCCGAGCACGTACGTATGGACGCACGACTCCATCGGCCTCGGCGAGGACGGCCCCACGCACCAGCCGGTGGAGCACCTGGCCGCCCTGCGGGCCATCCCCGGGCTCGACGTCGTCCGCCCGGCCGACGCCAACGAGACCGCGTGGGCGTGGCGGACGGTGCTCGAGCACCGGGACCGCCCGGCCGGGCTCGTCCTGTCCCGGCAGAGCCTGCCCGTGCTCCCCCGGGACACGGACGGCTTCGCCCCCGCCTCGGGCGTGGCCCGCGGCGCCTACGTCCTCATCGACGCCACGGATGCCGACGGCGCGCCGACGCCGGCCCGCGCGCTGCTGATCGCGACCGGCTCCGAGGTCTCCGTGGCCGTGCGGGCCCGCGCGCTGCTGCAGGCCGACGGCGTCCCGACCCGCGTCGTCTCCGCCCCCTGCCTCGAGTGGTTCGCCGAGCAGGACGAGGCCTACCGGGCCGAGGTCCTGCCCGACGGCCCCGACGCCCCGGTCCGCGTCTCCGTCGAGGCCGGCATCGCGATGCCGTGGTTCGAGCACACGGTGACGGCCTCCTCCCCGGGCGCCCGCGTGAGCCTCGAGCACTACGGCGAGTCGGCCGACGGCGCCCGCCTGATGGAGAAGTACGGATTCACTGGCGAGCACGTCGCCGAGGTGACCCGCGGCCTCCTCTGAGGCCCGGCGCCCACGGCGCCCCGAGCACGTCCACCCCGAAGGGAAGGCACCCGCAGACCATGAGCACCCCGCAGAACCCGAACACCGCCGCGCTGGCCCAGGCCGGTGTGTCGATCTGGCTCGACGACCTCTCCCGCACGCGGCTGGACGAGGGCACGCTCGAAGAGCTGATCGCCACCCGCTCGGTCACCGGCGTCACCACGAACCCGTCCATCTTCGCGGTCGCCCTCGCGGACGCGGGCGCCTACCAGGGACAGCTGCGCGAACTCGCCGCGGCTGGCGCCTCGGTGGACGAGGCCGTCGTCGCCCTGACGACCGAGGACGTGCGCCGCGCCGCCGACGTGCTCGCGCCCGTCCACGAGCGCACCGGCGGGGCGGACGGCTTCGTCTCCCTTGAGGTCGATCCGCGCCTGGCCCGCGACGCCGCCGGCACCGTGGCGCAGGCCCGCGAGCTGGCGGCGGCCGTCGACCGTCCCAACCTCATGGTGAAGATCCCCGCGACCGTGGAGGGCCTGTCCGCCATCGCGGACGTGCTCGGCGCGGGCATCAGCGTGAACGTGACCCTGATCTTCTCCCTGCCCCGCTACCGCCGGGTGCTCAACGCCTGGCTCACCGGCCTGGAGAAGGCCCGGGCGAACGGGCACGACGTCCGCCGCCTCCACTCGGTGGCCTCCTTCTTCGTCTCCCGTGTGGACACGGAGGTCGACGCGCGGCTGCGCGCGATCGGCACCCCCGAGGCCGAGGCGCTGACCGGCCGGGCCGCCGTCGCCAACGCGCGCCTGGCCTACCGAGCCTTCGAGCAGGCCCTGGACTCGGAGCGCTGGCGCCTGCTCGAGGCGGCCGGCGCCCCCGTGCAGCGGCCCCTGTGGGCCTCCACCGGCGTCAAGGACCCCGCCCTGCCGGACACGCTGTACGTCACCGAACTCGTGGCACCGCACACCGTGACCACCCTGCCGGAGAAGACCCTCGAGGCGGTCGCCGACCACGGGGTGATCGCGGCGGACACCGTCACGGGCGCCTACGCCGAGGCCGATGCCCTGCTCGACGCGGTCGGCGCGGCAGGCGTGTCCTACCAGGACGTCGTGGACGTGCTGGAGACTGAGGGCCTGGAGAAGTTCGAGGCCGCGTGGGACGAGCTGCTCGGCTCGGTCCGCTCCGGGCTCGACGCCCATCGCTGACCGCACCCGCCCCCCGACCCCGCCGCCCGCTCGCCACGCGCACGGAAGGACCCCCCATGAGCACCCTCGGCCTCACCGCCACCGGAGCCGCCCTCGAGGCGATCGACCGCCATCTGCCCGCCCTCCTCCAGGACCGCGTCGCCTCCCGCCTCGGGGCGCAGGACGCCGACCTGTGGGGGGCGCCGGCCCGCGACGAGGCCGCCAAGCGGCTCGGCTGGATCGACCTGTTCGAGGACTCCCGCGCCCTCGTCCCGCACATCGCCCAGCTGACCCGGGAGCTGCGCGCCGAGGGCGTGGACCGCGTGCTCCTGGCGGGCATGGGCGGTTCGTCCCTGGCCCCCGAGGTGATCGCGGCGACGGCCGGCGTCGAGCTCGAGGTCCTGGACTCCACGGACCCGCTGCAGGTCTCCCGTGCCCTCGAGCGCGACCTCGAGCGGACCGTGCTGGTGGTCTCCTCCAAGTCCGGCTCCACCGTGGAGACCGACTCGCAGCGCCGCGTCGTCGAGGCCGCGTTCCGCGACGCCGGGATCGACCCCCGCACCCGCCTGGTCGCCGTCACGGACGCGGGCTCGCCGCTGCACGCCGCGTGCGAGTCCGCCGGCTGGCGCGCCGTCTTCACCGCGGACCCGACCGTGGGCGGGCGTTTCTCGGCTCTCACCGCGTTCGGCCTGGTCCCCACCGGCCTGGCCGGGGTGGACGTCGCGGCCCTGCTGGACGACGCGGAGGCCGTGCTCGACCTGCTGACCGCCGACGACGAGGACAACCCGGGCCTGCAGCTCGGCGCGGCCCTGGGCGGCACGCAGCCGCCGCGCGACAAGCTCGTCTTCGCCGACCACGGGTCCGGCATCGCCGGACTGCCGGCCTGGATCGAGCAGCTGATCGCCGAGTCCACGGGCAAGGACGGCACCGGGCTGCTGCCCGTCGTCGTCGCCCCCGGCGACCCCGAGACCGTGTGGGACGCCCCCGACCTGCTGCAGGTGCAGCTCGTCGGCGAGGACGACGTCGCGGCCCCGGGCCACGGCGTGCAGGTCGCCGGCTCGCTCGGCGCCCAGCTGCTGCTGTGGGAGGTGGCCACCGCGGTGGCCGGCCGCCTGCTCGGGATCAACCCCTTCGACCAGCCGGACGTGGAGGCCGCCAAGGCCGCCGCGCGCACCCTGCTGGACGGCCCCGCCGCCGAGCGGACGGCCGACGGTGAGGTGGAGGGCGTCGAGGTCTCCGGCCCGGCGTCCGTGACCTCTGCCCCGGACCTGGCCGGCGTGCTGCGCGCCACGGCGGCGCTGGTGCCCGAGGACGGCTACCTGGCGGTCCACGCCTACCTCTCCCGTCATGACGACGCCGAGCTCGAGGAGCTGCGCGCAGACCTGGCGGACCTGGTCGGCCGCCCGGTCACGTTCGGCTGGGGTCCGCGGTTCCTGCACTCCACCGGGCAGTTCCACAAGGGCGGCCCGGCCGTCGGCGTGTTCCTGCAGATCACCGGCGACGCCGGCCGGGACCTCGAGGTGCCCGGCCGCCCGTTCTCCCTGGGCAGGCTCATCGCCGCGCAGGCAGCGGGCGACGCCCGGGTGCTGGGCGATCTCGGCCGCCCCGTGGTCACCCTGCACCTGCGCCGCCGCGACGCGGGCATCGAGGCCCTGAGGAGCGCCGTCCGTGGCCGGTGAGTCCCGGACCGTCCCCCGCAACCCGCTGCGCGACCCCCGTGACCGGCGCCTGACCCGCATCGCGGGCCCGTCGGCGCTCGTGCTGTTCGGCGTGACGGGCGACCTGGCGAAGAAGAAGCTCCTGCCGGCCATGTACGACCTGGCCCAGCGCGGCCTGCTGCCGCCGGCGTTCTCCCTCGTCGGCTTCGGTCGCCGCGACTGGTCCGACGAGGAGTTCGCCGACTACGTGCGCGCCGCCGTCGAAGCCTCCTCCCGGACCACGTTCGACGAGACCGTGTGGGACCAGTTCCAGGGCGGCCTGCGCTTCGTCTCCGGCGCGTTCGACGACGAGGCGGCCTACGTCCGTCTGGACGAGGTGCTCGCCGAGCTCGAGACCTCACGCGGCACGCGCGGGAACACCGCGTTCTACCTCTCCATCCCGCCGGACTGGTTCGAGGCCGTCTCCCGCCACCTGGCCGACCAGGGCCTGGCCGACCGGTCCCAGCCGGCCGACGGCCCGTGGCGCCGCGTGGTCATCGAGAAGCCCTTCGGCCACGACCTGGCCAGCGCGCAGGAGCTCAACGCCGTGATCGAGCGCGTCTTCCCCTCGGACGCCGTGTTCCGCATCGACCACTACCTCGGCAAGGAGACGGTGCAGAACATCCTCGCGTTCCGGTTCGCCAACCGGATGTTCGAGCCGCTCTGGAACGCGGAGCACGTGGACCACGTCCAGATCACGATGGCCGAGGACATCGGCATCGGCGGACGGGCGAGCTACTACGACGGCGTGGGCGCGGCCCGCGACGTCATCCAGAACCATCTCCTGCAGCTGCTCGCGTTCACGGCGATGGAGGAGCCGATCTCGTTCGACGCGGACCACCTGCGCGCGGAGAAGGAGAAGGTTCTCGAAGCCGTGACCGTCCCGGACACGCCCGAGGGACTCGCGGGGGCCTCCGCCCGCGGCCAGTACACCTCCGGCTGGCAGGGCGGCGAGCAGGTCACGGGCTTCCTCGACGAGGAGGGCTTCAACCCGGCGTCCGTCACGGAGACGTACGCCGCGCTCAAGGTGGGCATCCGCACGCGCCGTTGGCAGGGCGTCCCGTTCTACCTGCGGGCCGGCAAGCGCCTCGGCCGGCGGGTGACGGAGATCGCCGTCGTCTTCAAGAAGCCCCCGCACCTGCTGTTCCCCGTCCACGACGGGGACGAGTTCGGGCAGAACGTCATCGTCATCCGGGTGCAGCCGGACGAGGGCGTCACCATCCGCTTCGCGTCCAAGGTGCCCGGCACGCAGACCGAGATCCGCGACGTCACGATGGACTTCGGCTACGGCCACGCCTTCACCGAGGACTCCCCCGAGGCGTACGAACGGCTCATCCTCGACGTACTCCTCGGGGAGCCGCCGCTGTTCCCGCGTCAGGCCGAGGTGGAGCTGTCCTGGCGGATCGTGGACCCGTTCGAGGAGCACTGGGCGAGCCTGGGCACCCAGCCCGAGCCCTACGCCCCGGGCACGTGGGGCCCGCCCTCGGCCGACGCCCTCATGGCCCGCGACGGACGAAGCTGGAGGCGCCCGTGAAGATCCGCATGCAGGACACCACCACCTCCCAGGTGGCCAAGCGCATCACGCAGCTGCGCGAGAAGAGCGGGGTCGTGACCCTCGGCCGCGTCCTCACGCTCGTGATCAGCACGGACGACGCCGGCATCGAGTCCGCCGTCCAGGCCGCCAACGCGGCCTCGTTGGAGCACCCGTGCCGCATCATCGTCCTGGCCCTGGGCGACCCTGCGGCACCCACCCGCCTGGACGCCGAGATCCGGGTCGGCGGCGACGCCGGCGCCTCCGACGTCGTGGTGCTGTGGTGCGCCGGGGAGAACGCCCACGCCGATGAGTCGCTCGTCTCCGGGCTGCTCCTGCCCGATGCGCCCATCGTCGCGTGGTGGCCCGGGGTGCCGCCCGAGGTCCCCTCGGCGACGGCGCTCGGTCGCCTGGCCCACCGCCGGATCACGGACACGGCATCGGCGTCCGCGGCCGAGCCCGCCCTGTGGGCTCTGCGCGCGGGCCACCATGAGGGCGACACCGACCTGGCCTGGACGCGCCTGACGCTGTGGCGGATCCAGGTGGCCGGCATCTTCGACACGCTCGACGTGGCCACCCTGCGCTCGGTGACGGTGGACGGGGCGCCGGACTCCCCCAGCACCATGCTGCTTGCGGCGTGGCTCACCCTGGCCCTGAAGGTGCCGGTGACGATCGCGCACTCGAAGGCCGGCCACGGGATCCGTGCGGTGCGCCTGCGGTGCACGGACGGGGACGTGGTGCTCTCCCGCTCGCACTCGCAGGTGGCCCGGCTCTATCAGCAGGGCAGGCCGGTGCAGCGCATCTCCCTGCCACGCCGGACGATCCAGGACTGCCTGGCGGAGGAGCTGCGCCGCCTGGACCCGGACGAGGTCTTCGGCGCCGTGCTCCACCGGGGCCTGCCGCGCACGGACCTCTCCCCCGTGCAGGCCTCCGAGCGCTGAGCAGCACCCGGCGCCGCACCAGCCCGGGACGCGCGAACGCCCCGCACGGAACATCCGTGCGGGGCGTTCGCATCGTGGCCCGGCGGGGCGGCCTCAGGACTCCATGGCCAGACGCGGCAGGACGCCGAGCAGCGCGATCACGACACCCCAGGCGACCACGGAGCCGACGGTCAGGCGGGTGAGCAGGCGCTGGGCGGAGCCGGAGGAGCTCATCGAGGTGGTCACGCCACCGCCGAACATGTCCGAGACGCCGCCGCCGCGGCCCTTGTGCAGCAGGATGAGCAGCACGATGACCACGCTGAGCACGACCACGAGGATCTGCAGGGCCAGGGTCAGGACGTCCACGGGAGGGCTCCTCGGGTCGAGGTGCGGCCCCGGCGCACGCCGGGGCCGTCACGGAGAATGCGGTCGGTCGGGCCGGACGGATCAGGCCTGGTCGAACTGGACGATCCTAGCAAACTCGTCCGCGTCGAGGCTGGCGCCGCCCACGAGGGCGCCGTCCACGTCCGGCTGCGCCAGCAGGGCCGGCGCGCTGGAGGACTTCACGGAACCGCCGTAGAGGATCCGCAGCCCGGCGGCGACGTCGTCGCCGTGCAGTGCAGCCACGCGGGCGCGCAGGGCCGCGCCCATCTGCTGCGCGTCCTCGGGGCCGGCGACCTCGCCCGTGCCGATCGCCCACACGGGCTCGTAGGCGACGACGACGCCGGCCACGTCCTGCGCCGACAGGCCCGCGATGGAGCCCTCCAGCTGGGCGAGCGTGTGCTCGACGTGCCGGCCGGCCTGGCGCACCTCCAGGCCCTCGCCCACGCAGATCACCGGGGTGAGGCCGTGGCGCAGGGCCGCGGCGGCCTTGCGCGCGACGAGGGCGTCGTCCTCCCCGTGGAGGGTGCGGCGCTCGGAGTGGCCCACGATCGCGTAACGGCACCCCAGCGCGGCCAGGAACGCGCCGGAGACGTCGCCCGTGTAGGCGCCGGCGTCCTCGGGCGAGAGGTCCTGCGCGCCGTAGACGAGGTCCAGGCGGTCGCCGGTGACGAGCGTCTGCACGGACCGCAGGCCCGTGAAGGGCGGGAACACCGCGACCTCCACGGCCTCCTGGTCATGGTCCGCGTCCGAGAGGAGCCACGTGAGGCGCTGCACCAGGGTGACGGCCTCGAGGTGGTCCAGGTTCATCTTCCAGTTGCCCGCGATCAGCGGCACGCGCGTGGTCTGCTCCGCCATGCTCACGCCCGCCCCTCGCCGGCCAGGGCGGTGACGCCCGGCAGCTCCTTGCCCTCGAGGTATTCGAGGGAGGCGCCGCCACCGGTGGAGATGTGGCCGAACGCGTCGTCGGCGAAGCCGAGCGTGCGCACGGCCGCCGCGGAGTCGCCGCCGCCGACCACCGACAGGCCGCCGGCCGCGGAGGCCTCGGTGAGGGCCTGCGCCACCGCCCGGGTGCCCTCCGCGAAGGCCGGGAACTCGAACACGCCCATGGGGCCGTTCCAGAACACGGTCTGGGCGCCGCGGATCTGCTCGGCGAACGCCCGGGCCGTCTCGGGGCCGATGTCCAAGCCCATGGCGGACGCGCCGTGCGCGCCCGAGGTGAGGGCGTCCGCGGCCAGGACCTCGTGCTCGGCGTCGGCCGCGAAGCCGGAGGCCATCACGATGTCCGTGGGGAGCACGATGCGGGCGGCCCCGGCCTCGGAACGGCGCAGGTATTCGCGAACGGTGTCGAGCTGGTCCTCCTCGAGCAGGGAGGCGCCCACCTCGTGGCCCTGCGCCTTGAGGAAGGTGAAGAGCATGCCGCCGCCGATCAGCAGCATGTCGGCCTTGTCCAGCAGGTTGTCGATCACGGCCAGCTTGTCCGAGACCTTCGACCCGCCCAGCACGACGACGTAGGGCCGCTCCGGGGACTCGGTCAGGCGGGTGAGCACCTCGAGCTCGGCGGCGACCAGCGGGCCCTGGTAGGCCGGCAGCTGCGCCGCGACGTCGAACACGGAGGCGTGCTTGCGGTGGACCGCGCCGAACGCGTCGCCCACGTAGGCACCGTCCGCGCCGGCCAGGGCAGCCATCTCCCCGGCGAGTGCGGCGCGCTCGGCATCGTCCTTGGAGGTCTCGCGGGCGTCGAAGCGCACGTTCTCCAGCAGCAGCACCTGGCCGTCCTGCAGGGCGGCGGCGTGGGCGCGCGCGTCGTCCCCGGTCACGTCTGCGGCCAGGGCGACGTCGGCGCCCAGCAGCTCGGCCATGCGCGCGGCGACCGGACGGAGGGAGTACGCGGGGTCGGGCTCACCCTTGGGGCGGCCCAGATGGGCCATGACGATCACGCGGGCCCCGGCCTCCGCCAGGTCCCGGATCGCGGGCAGCGAGGCACGGATGCGGCCGTCGTCGGTGACGGTGTCCCCGTCCAGCGGGACGTTCAGGTCGGACCGGATGAGCACGGTGCGGCCGGCGACGCCGGCCTCGAGCAGATCGTTGAGGGTCGATGCGGGCATGATGCCTCCTGGGGTGCCGGAGCGGGGTCGGTTCACGGTGCAGTCTAGGGGGACGGCCCGGGCCGACGGAGGAACCGTCGGCCCGGGCCGTCGGGCGCCGTGCGGGCTCAGAGCTTCGAGCCGATGAGGTCTGCGAAGTCCATGAGCTGGGAGGTGTAGCCGTACTCGTTGTCGTACCAGCCGATGATCTTCACGGTCTGGCCGATGGACTTGGTCAGCGGGGCGTCGAAGGTGCACGCCGCCGGGGAGGTGATGATGTCCGAGGACACGATCGGGTCCTCCGAGTAGACCAGGCGGCCCTGCAGCGGACCGGACTCCGCGGCCTTCTTGAACGCCGCGTTGATCTCCTCGACCTCCACGTGGCGCGTCAGCTCCACGGTCAGGTCGGTGGCCGAGCCGGTGATGGTGGGCACCCGCATGGCGAAGCCGTCGAGCTTGCCCTTCAGCTCCGGGATGACCTCGCCGATGGCCTTGGCCGCGCCCGTGGAGGTGGGCACCATGTTCTGGGCCGCGGCGCGCGCCCGACGGCGATCCTTCTTGTGCACGTTGTCGTGCAGGTTCTGGTCGCCGGTGTACGCGTGGATCGTGGTCATGATGCCGTCCACGATGCCGAACTCGTCGTTGAGGACCTTCGCCATCGGGGCCAGGCAGTTCGTGGTGCACGAGGCGTTCGAGACGATGTGCATCGACTCCGCGTCGTAGGTGTGCTCGTTCACGCCCATCACGAAGGTGCCGTCGACCTCCTTGGCGGGGGCCGAGATGAGGACCTTCTTGGCCCCCGCGTCGAGGTGGGCCTGCGCCTTGGGGCCGGTCGTGAAGATGCCGGTGCACTCGATGACCAGGTCCACGCCGAGCTCACCCCACGGCAGCTTCGTCGGGTCGGCCTCCTGGAAGAACGCGACGTCGCGGCCGTCGATGCGGAACCCCTTCTCGGTCCGCTCCAGCTCGCCCGGGTAGCGGCCCAGGATGGTGTCGTACTGGGTCAGCCAGAACAGGTCCTCGGGGTCGGCGAGGTCGTTCACCGCGACCAGCTCGAGGTTCTCGTGGCCGCGGTCCCTGAGCACGCGCACGATGTTGCGTCCGATGCGGCCGTAGCCGTTGATGGCGATCTTGGTCATGGTGGTCTCTCTCGTTAGTTCGCGTTGCGTGGTCCCCGTGGCGGTGGGTCCGGGGCGGTACGGTCGAGCGGTCGCGCCCGGTCCGGGCGCGCGGTGGGGACAGGGCCGGAGCGCCGAGCCCCTCCCCGCATCGGGGCGCTGACGTCGTGGGGCCACGACGTCAGCGCCCCGGTGCGCGGTGTGGATCAGGCCGGGAGGATCAGGCCGGAGGCGCCGGCGCGGGCGGCCTCGAAGCGGGCCTGCACGTCGGCCCAGTTCACGATGTTCCAGATCGCCTTGACGTAGTCCGCCTTGACGTTCTGGTAGTCGAGGTAGAAGGCGTGCTCCCACATGTCCAGCTGGAACAGCGGGATGGTGGCGACCGGCACGCCGTTCTGCTGGTCGTAGAACTGCGCGATCACCAGGTTGCCGCCGATGGGCTCGTAGGCCAGCACGGCCCAGCCGGAGCCCTGGATGCCGAGGGCGGCGGCGGTGAAGTGGGCCTGGAACTGGTCGAACGAGCCGAAGTACTCGTCGATGGCGGCGGCCAGCTCGCCGGTCGGCTTGTCGCCGCCCTCCGGCGAGAGGTTCTTCCAGAAGATCGAGTGGTTCGTGTGCCCGCCCAGGTTGAAGGCGAGGTCCTTCGACAGCTGGTTCACGGAGCCGAAGTCGCCGGCCTCACGCGCGGCGGCCAGCTTCTCCAGGGCGGTGTTCGCGCCCTTGACGTACGTGGCGTGGTGCTTGGAGTGGTGCAGCTCCATGATGCGGGCCGAGATGTGCGGCTCCAGCGCGGCGTAGTCGTAGTCCAGCTCCGGAAGGGTGTATTCGGTCATGCTTCCTCCTTGGTCAGGCGAGGCTGCGGGCAGGACGCCCTCGGCCTCCACCTCGGGCAACCTCGCGTCTCGGCGGCGTATTCCGTCCGTCTCCATTGTGATCGGGGGCGGAGCGCCGGGGCCAGATCCCGTCGACGGTGATCCCGCGCTCAGCCTTCGGAGGCCGCGTCCGTCCCGGGGATGCCCCGCTCGGCGGCCCGCTTGTCCGCCATGGCCAGTAGCCGGCGGATGCGCCCGGCGACGGCGTCCTTGGTCATCGGCGGGTCCGCGAGGCGGCCGAGCTCGTCGAGGGAGGCCTGCTTGTGCTCGAGGCGCAGCCGTCCCGCGTAGCGAAGGTGGTCGGGCACCTCGTCCCCGAGGATCTCGAGGGCCCGCTCCACCTTCGCCCCGGCCGTGACAGCGGCCTGGGCGGAACGGCGCAGGTTGGCGTCGTCGAAGTTCGCCAGGCGGTTGGCGGTGGCCCGGACCTCTTTGCGCTCGCGCCGCTCGCGCCAGAGGGTCGCGGTCTGCTCCGCGCCGACGGCGGCGAGCAGCGTGGCGATCGCCTCGCCGTCGCGGACCACGACGCGGTCCGACTGACGCACCTCGCGCGCCTTCGCCGCCACGCGGAGCCGACGCGCGGCCCCCACCAGCGCGAGCGCGGCCTCCGGGCCCGGCGTGGTCACCTCGAGGGCCGCCGAGCGGCCGGGCTCGGTGAGGGAGCCGTGGGCCAGCAGGGCCCCGCGCCACACGGCGGCGGTGGCCGCCGTCGTCCCGCTGACGAGGACCGGCGCGAGGCCACGCACGGGCCGCCCCCGCTGGTCGATGAGCCCGGTCTGCCGGGCGAGGTCCTCTCCCCCGCGCACGACCCGGAGCACGTACCGCTGACCACGGCGCAGGTTGCCGCCGGAGACCACCACGATCTCCGGGGCCAGGCCGTACAGCTCGGTGATGGCGGCGCGCAGGCGGCGCACGCTGGCGCCGTGGTCCAGCTCGGCCTCGACGACGACGCGGCCGGCCACGAGGTGCAGGCCCCCGGCGAACCGCAGCATCGCCGCGGTCTCCGCCCGCCGCTCCGGGGTCGCGGCGACCGGCACACGGGCCAGCTCCTCCTTGAGGGTCATGGTCAGCGCCATGCTCGTGCTCCTTCTCGGCGAGGTGCGCGCGTCAGTGGGTCATCGCCTCGTCGATCGCGACGGCCAGGCGCAGCGGGTCGTGGACCTGGGGATCCTGGGCACTGCTCACTCTACTGAACGCCACGCGCGCGCCCATCCGGGCCGCCTCGGCCTCCACCGCCGCCCGGTCGGTGACCGCGTCCACGTCGGCGATCACCACGTCCAGCCGGAGGTCCGGCGCATAGGAGCGCAGCACCTTGAGGTGGTCGGCGTGGGTGAGGCCGGTGGTCTCCTGGTCTCCCGTGCGCAGGTTCAGCACCATGAGGCGCCGGGCGGTGGTGGCGGCGAGGGCCGCGCGCACGTCCGGCATCAGCAGGTGCGGCAGCACCGACGTGTACAGCGAGCCGGGTCCGAGCACCACCCAGTCGGCCAGCTCGATCGCCGAGAGCGCCTCCGGGGTGGCGGGGGCGTCGGACGGGCTCAGGCGGACGTCGGTGACGCGCCCCTCGAACGCGGCGACCGCGAGGGCCACCTGGCCCTCCACGCATCGGGTGCGCAGGCGGCCGTCCGGGCCGGCGCTGAGCACGTCCCCGCCGATGGTCAGCGGCACCCGCGAGACCGGCAGGACCTCGCCGTGCGCCCGCAGCAGGGCGCCGGCCCAGCGCAGCCCGTCCACCGGGTCGCCCAGCAGCTCCCAGAGGGCGACGATCAGGAGGTTCCCGAGCGCGTGGTTGTCCAGGGTGGCCTGGTCCGCGGGCACCTCGGTGGAGCGGAAGCGGTGCTGCATGACGTGGGCCCAGGTCCGACCCCAGTCGGTGTCGTCGCACAGGGCGGCCAGCGCCATGCGGAGGTCGCCGGGCGGCAGCACCGCCATCTCCCGGCGGATGGTGCCGGAGGAGCCGCCGTCGTCCGCCACCGTGACGACGGCCGTGAGGTGCCCGGCCACGTGCCGCAGGGCCGCGAGGGACGCGGAGAGGCCGTGGCCGCCGCCGAGGGCGGTGACCCGGGCCGTGGGGCGGGACATGCCGGCGCCCACCCCGCGCCCTTCCGAACCCATCCCGGGCGGCAGGGGCAGCTGGCCGGTGAGCGGGGACGTCATTCGCGCCCCATGTCCCGGTGCTGGACGTGCACCGTCACGTGGGGCACCTGGGCCAGGCGCCGGGCCAGCTCCTCGGCGACGGCCACGGAGCGGTGCTTGCCGCCCGTGCAGCCGATGGCGAGCGTGGCGTAGTGCTTGTTCTCCCGCCGGTAGCCCTCGAACACCGGCCCCAGCATGGCGACGTACGCGCGCAGGAAGTCCTCGACACCGGGGCGGGAGAGCACGTAGTCCGCGACCGCGGCCTCCGTGCCCGTGTGCGGACGCAGCGCCGGCACCCAGTGGGGGTTGGGGATGAAGCGCATGTCCGCCACGAAGTTCGCGTCCGCCGGGACGCCGTACTTGAACCCGAAGCTCATGATGGTCAGGCGCAGCGTGACGGGGCCGGACTCCGAGAACAGCTCGGTGATCTCCGTGGCCAGGCCGTGCACGTTCAGCTCGGTGGTGTCCACCACGACGTCGGCACGCGCCTTGAGCGGCTCGACGACGTCCCGCTCCGCGCGGATGCCGTCCAGCAGCCGGGCGTTGCCCTGCATCGGGTGGGGGCGGCGGCCGGCCTCGAAGCGTTGCAGGAGGACGTGGTCCTCCGCATCGAGGAACACGGTGCGATACTCCACTCCGCTGTTGGCCAGGTGCTGCAGGGCGGCGTACAGCTCCTCGAAGTAGGAGCGCGAGCGCACGTCCACCACGATCGCCAGGCGCGGGAACGCCTCCGGCGAGCGGGCGATGAGCTCGGCCAGCGTGCCGAACAGGGCCGGCGGCATGTTCTCCACCACGTCCCAGCCGTGGTCCTCGAGCGCGTGCGCGGCGGTGGTCCGTCCGGCGCCGGACATCCCGGCGATCACGAGCACCTCGGATGTCGGCGGCTTCTCCGGCTGGAGGGTCTCCTCGGTCATGACTCCACTGTATCCGCGGGCGTGTCGGCCGTGAGCGCCGTGTGGACGGCCTCGGCCAGCCGCGGCCCGATGCCGGCGACCTCGGTCAGCCGGTCCACGCCGGCGGCCCGGATCTCGGCGACGGAGCCGAAGTGGTTCAGCAGCGCGGTGCGCTTGGCCGGGCCCAGGCCCGGGATCCCGTCCAGGGCGGAGACGGTCATCGCCTTGGACCGCCGGCTGCGGTGGCCCGCGATCGCGAACCGGTGCGACTCGTCACGGATGCGCTGGAGCAGGTACAGGCCCTCCGAGGTGCGCGGCAGGACCACCGGGAACTCGTCGCCCGGCAGCCACACCTCCTCGAGCCGCTTGGCCAGCCCGACCACGGGCAGGTCGTCCAGGCCCAGCTCCGCGAGGACCGCCGCGGCCGCGGCCACCTGGGGCGGGCCGCCGTCGACCACCACGAGCGAGGGCGGGTACGCGAAGCGGTGCCCCGCCTCCTGATCGTCCCCCTCGACCTGACCGGAGAGCGGGGCGCCCTCCGCGCGCTCCTTGGCCAGGCGGGCGAAGCGGCGCCGCAGGACGTCGCGCAGGGACGCCGTGTCGTCCCGGGCGGCCTCCCCCGTGACGTTGAAGCGGCGGTAGTCCTTCTTCTTCGGCAGCCCGTCCTCCATGACGACCATCGAGCCGACCACGTTGGTGCCCTGGGAGTGGGAGATGTCGTAGCACTCGATGCGCAACAGGGGCTCGGTGACCTCCAGGGCCTCCTGCAGCTCCCGCAGGGCGGCGGAGCGGGTGGTGAGGTCCCCGGACCGCCGCGACTTGTGCAGCTTGAGGGCCATCTCCGCGTTCTCCCGGACGGTCTCCATGAGGTCCGCCTTCGAGCCCCGCCGGGGCACGCGCACGGCGACCCGGGACCCGCGCAGGCCCGAGAGCCACTCGGTGAGCTGCGCGGCGTCGTCGGGCTCGACCGGGACGAGGATCTCGTGCGGGATGCGCTCCGGCCCCTCGAGGTCGCCGTAGACCTGCTGGAGCAGGTGCGCGACCATCTCCGGCTCGGCGACGTCCTCCACGCGCTCCATGACCCAGCCGCGCTGGCCGCGGATGCGACCCTGCCGGACGTGGAACACCTGCACCGCGACCTCCAGCTCGTCCGCGTGCAGGGCGAAGATGTCCGCCTCCGTGTTCTCCGGCAGCACCACGGCGTTGCGCTCGAACACGCGGCGCAGCGCGGCGATGTCGTCCCGCAGCCGGGCCGCGTCCTCGTAGCGCAGCTCCTCGACGGCGCGGGCCATGGCCTTCTCCAGCTCGCGGATGAACCGGTTCGCATCCCCGGCCATGAAGTCGCAGAAGTCCTGGGCCAGCGCGCGATGGTCCGCCGGGCTGATCCGGCCCACGCAGGGCGCCGAGCACTTGCCGATGTAGCCGAGCAGGCACGGCCGGTCCTGGGCGCGGGCCCGCTTGAACACGCCGGCCGAGCACGTGCGGACCGGGAAGACGCGCAGCATCAGGTCCACGGTCTCCCGGATCGCCTTGGCCGGGTGGAACGGGCCGAAGTACTTCACGCCGGGCTTCCGGTCGCCGCGCATCACCTGGACGCGCGGGAACTGCTCGTTCATGGTCACGGCCAGGTAGGGGTACGACTTGTCGTCCCGGTACATGATGTTGAACCGGGGGCGATACTCCTTGATCCACGTGTACTCGAGCTGGAGCGCCTCCAGCTCGGAGCCGACGACGGTCCACTCGACCGCGGCCGCCGTGAACACCATGGCCCGGGTCTTGGTGGCCAGCCGGGCGGGGTCCTGGAAATAGGAGCTCAGGCGGGCGCGCAGGTTCTTCGCCTTGCCGACGTAGACGACGCGTCCGTCCGCGTCGCGGAAGCGGTAGACGCCGGGCGACGTGGAGATCTCGCCCGGAGCCGGGCGGTAGGAGGCCGGATCAGCCACGGGCACCCGGGGCGGCGTTGTAGGCGTCCACCCGCTCCTGCCCCGAGAGCGCGCCGATGGCGTCCATGATCGCCGCCGTCGCGTCGCGGCGCTGCGGCAGGGTGTGTCGACGCCCGGGGTGGCCGAAGTCCAGGGGCGCGCCCACGCGCACGGAGAACCGGTGGGGACGGAAGCCGTTCGTGTCCGGCGGCTGGAGGTGCTGCGTGCCGACGAGGCCCACGGGCACCACGGGTGCGCCGGTGGCCAGGGCCAGCCAGGCCGCACCGGTGCGGCCGCGGTAGAGGCGGCCGTCGCGGCTGCGGGTGCCCTCCGGGTAGATGCCGACGCCCTGGCCGGACTCGAGCAGGCCCACGAGGGACTCGAGCGCGGCCACGGAGGCGGCCTGCTCGCCCCGGCGGACGGGGACGGAGCCCACGGACTCGAAGAACCGCCGCCGGACGCGGCCCCGCAGGCCCGTGCCCGTGAAGTACTCCTCCTTGGCGAAGAAGTGGACCGGGCGGGGGGCGAGGGCCTGGAGGATCACCGAGTCGACGAAGGACAGGTGGTTGGAGGCCATGACGAAGGGGCCCCGCGCAGGGACGTGCTCCATGCCGACGACCTCGGGGCGGCAGGTGAGCCGCAGGAGCGCGGCGGCGCTCCTGCGCACGGGCTCCGACGTCGCCATGGCTCTCCTTCGTCCGCGTCCTGCGTGGGCGGGGTCCATGCTACGCGAGCAGTTCCGCGAGGAACCGGCCCGTGTGGCTCTCGGCGGCGCGCGCGACCTCCTCCGGCGTGCCCGTGGCCACGATCGTGCCGCCGCCGGAGCCGCCCTCGGGGCCGAGGTCGATCACGTGGTCGGCACTCTTGATCACGTCGAGGTTGTGCTCGATGGTGAGCACCGTGTTGCCCTTGTCCACGAGGGACTGGAGCACGTGCAGGAGCTTGCGGATGTCGTCGAAGTGCAGCCCCGTGGTCGGCTCGTCCAGCACGTAGATGGTGCGGCCGTTGGAGCGCTTCTGGAGCTCGGCCGCCAGCTTCACGCGCTGGGCCTCGCCGCCCGAGAGCGTGGTGGCGGGCTGGCCCAGGCGGACGTAGCCCAGACCGACGTCGACGAGCGTGTCCAGGTACCGCGAGATGCGGGTGTACGCGCTGAAGAAGTCCGCGGCCTCCTCGATCGGCATGTCGAGGACCTCGGCGATGTTCTTGCCCTTGTAGGTGACCTCGAGCGTCTCCCGGTTGTACCGGGCCCCGTGGCACACCTCGCACGGCACGTAGACGTCCGGCAGGAAGTTCATCTCGATCTTCAGCGTGCCGTCGCCCGCGCACGCCTCGCAGCGCCCGCCCTTGATGTTGAAGGAGAACCGGCCCTGCTGGTAGCCCCGGACCTTCGCCTCGGGGGTCTCCGCGAAGAGCTTGCGGATCGCGTCGAACACGCCCGTGTAGGTGGCGGGGTTGGAGCGTGGCGTGCGCCCGATGGGGCTCTGGTCCACGTGGACCACCTTGTCCAGGTGCTCGAGTCCCTCCACGGACCGGTGCCGGCCGGGCACGAGCTTGGCGCCGTTGAGCCGGTTGGCCAGGACCTTGTAGAGGATCTCGTTGATCAGCGTGGACTTGCCAGAGCCGGACACGCCCGTCACGGCCGTGAGGACCCCGAGCGGGACCTCCACCGAGACGTCCTTCAGGTTGTTCTCCTGGGCGCCGCGGACCGTCAGCACGCGCCCCTTCTCCGGGACGCGACGCCGCTCCGGCACCGCGATGGAGCGGCGGCCGGAGAGGTAGTCGCCGGTGACGGACCGCGTGTTCGCCTTGAGATCCGCCAGGGAGCCCGAGTGCACGACCTCGCCGCCGTGCTCGCCCGCGCGAGGGCCGATGTCCACGATCCAGTCCGCCTCGGCGATCGTGTCCTCGTCGTGCTCGACGACGATGAGGGTGTTGCCGAGGTCCCGCAAGCGCAGGAGGGTCTCGATGAGGCGGCGGTTGTCCCGCTGGTGCAGGCCGATGGACGGCTCGTCGAGGACGTAGAGGACGCCGACCAGCCCGGAGCCGATCTGTGTGGCCAGGCGGATGCGCTGGGCCTCGCCGCCGGAGAGGGTGCCGGCCGGCCGCTCGAGGTTGAGGTACTCGAGGCCGACGTCCAGCAGGAACGCCAGCCGGGCCAGGATCTCCTTGAGCACCTGGTCCGCGATCTGCCGCTCCCGGTCCGTCAGCCGCAGCCCCGAGAAGAACTCCATGGCCTCGCGCATGGGCAGGCGGGTGGCGTCCGCGATGGACAGGCCGCCCACGAGCACGTTCAGGACCGTGGGGTTGAGGCGGGCCCCGTGGCACGCCGGGCACGGGATCTCCCGCATGAACGACTCGTAGCGCTCGCGGGCGCCGTCCGACTCGGTCTCCCCGTGCTTGCGCATCACGTAGGGGATGACGCCCTCGAAGCCCGTGGTGTAGCGGCGCTCGCGGCCGAACCGGTTGCGGAACGTCACCTCCACCTTGAAGTCCTTGCCGTTCAGGACGGCGTCGCGCTCCGCCTCCGTCAGGTCCTTCCACGGGGTGTCCAGGGAGAAGCCCATCTCCTTGCCCAGCCCGCCGAGCACGCGCAGCCAGTAGTCCGAGGTGGACTTGCCCAGCGACCACGGCACGACGGCGCCCTCGCGCAGGGACAGCTCGTCGTTGGCGACGACGAGGTCCGGGTCCACCTGCAGGCGGGAGCCGATGCCGGTGCACTCGGGGCACGCGCCGAACGGGTTGTTGAAGGAGAACGAGCGCGGCTCGATCTCGTCCACGGTCTGCTCGTGCCCGTTGGGGCAGGAGAGCTTCTCGGAGAACGAGCGGTACCGGGGGTTGCCCTCGGCGTCCCGCCCGCCGAACTCCGCGGTGTTCTTCCTGCCCTTCTCGGCGACCGGCTCCACGTCCACGAACTCGGCGACGACGAGGCCGTCCGCCAGCTTCAGGGCGGTCTCCACCGAGTCGGTGAGGCGCTGGCGGATGCCCTCCTTCATGGCCAGGCGGTCCACGACGACGGCGATGGTGTGCTTGACCTGCTTCTTCAGCACGGGCGGGTCCGAGAGCTGGACGGTCTCCCCGTCCACGACGGCGCGGGCGAAGCCCTGCGTGGACAGGTCCTGGAACAGGTCCACGAACTCGCCCTTGCGGCCGCGGACCACGGGCGCGAGCACCTGGAAGCGGGTGCGCTCGGGCAGCTCCTCGAGCTGGTCCACGATCTGCTGCGGGGTCTGCCGGCTCACCGGCTCGCCGCACTGCGGGCAGTGCGGCACCCCGACGCGCGCCCAGAGCAGGCGCATGTAGTCGTAGATCTCGGTGATGGTCCCCACCGTGGAGCGCGGGTTGCGGTTGGTGGACTTCTGGTCGATGGACACGGCCGGGGACAGGCCCTCGATGAAGTCCACGTCCGGCTTGTCCACCCGGCCCAGGAACATGCGGGCGTAGGAGGAGAGCGACTCGACGTAGCGTCGCTGGCCCTCGGCGAAGATCGTGTCGAAGGCCAGGGAGGACTTGCCCGAGCCGGACAGGCCCGTGAACACGACCATGGCGTCCCGCGGGAAGCTGACGTCCACGTCCTTCAGGTTGTGCTCGCGGGCGCCCTGGACGACGATGCGGTCCCGCTCGCCCGAGCGCGCGCCGCCGGGGCCGGAGGCGAGGCCGCCGGGGTGGGCCTCGACGGCGGAGGAGACGGTGGTGGAGGAGTTCTTGGGCACGCGGCCAGCATAGGGGCGGGTACGGACACGACACCGGGGTCTCGCCTGTGGGCGAACCCACCGCGGGCCGGGCCCGCCCTGGCGCCTCACCGCCCCGTCCGTACACTGTTGCGCATGCCCGAGACCGCCCGGAACCGCCTCCTGCACGATCTGCCCGCCGTCACGGTGCGCACCTGCTCCGTGTCGGAGATGGACAACAACGTGTACCTGCTCACCTCCAAGACCACGGGGGCGCAGGTGCTGATCGACGCCGCCGCCGAGGCCGAGGCCATCCGCGACCTCATCGCCTCGGCCGCGGACGACACCCCGTGCGAGCCGCGCCTCGAGATGATCGTCACCACGCATCGACACTGGGACCACGTGCGCGCGTTGCCGGCGCTGGCCTCCCTGACCGGGGCCCGCACGGCGGCCGGCGAGGACGACGCCGACGCGATCGCCGAGGCCACGGGGGTCGCCCCCGACGTGCGCCTGCGCCACGGGGACACCGTGGGGGCGGACGGGCTCCGGCTCGAGGTGGTGGCCCTGCGCGGCCACACGCCCGGGTCCATCGCGCTGGTGTGCCGCCCCGAGGCGGACGAGCCGGCCGTGCTCTTCACCGGCGACTCCCTCTTCCCGGGCGGGGTGGGCAACACCGAGGGCGACGACGGCCGGTTCCGTCAGCTGTTCACGGACGTGAGCGATCGGATCTTCGACGCGTTCGACGACGACGTGGTGGTCCACCCCGGCCACGGCGCCTCCACGACCCTGGGCGCCGAGCGCCCCCACCTGCCGGAGTGGGCCGAGCGCGGCTGGTGACGGTGCGCCCGGGCGGTCCCGGGCCCGGCGTCAGGCCGGCTTCTGCCCCGCCATGAACAGGCGCCGGGCCGGGAAGATCGTGACCGGGCCGCCGTCGTCGGCCGTGACACCGGGCACCGGCGGGTACGCCTCGCGCATGGCGGCGCGGTACCGGTCCACGAACGCCTCGAGCAGCCCGGCGCCCTCGGCGGCGCCCTCCTCGGCGTCCCAGCGGGCCAGGGCCTGCAGGCTCGGTCGCAGGGCCGCGCTGGAGGTCCACCGGAACACCGGGTCCTCGCCCGTCAGCACCTGCTGGTACTCCGTCTCCCAGACGACCGGGGACCACCCCGCCTCGAGGAACAGCCGCGTGTACTCCTCGGGCGGCGCCACGGTGCGGGTCGTCGCCACCCCGTGCAGCGGCTCGGAGAAAGCCGGGTCCTCCGCCAGCGCCACGATCGCCGCGTGGGAGGGCTGCTCGTAGGGCCGCGGGATCTGCGCCGCGAACCACGCCCCCGGCGTGAGGTCCCCGAGCCAGCGCCGGATCAGGCGACGGTGCGTCGGGATCCACTGGAGCATCGCGTTGGACACCACGACGTCCGTCGCCCCCGACGGGCGCCACTGCGAGGCGTCGACCGCCTCGAAGCGCAGGTTGGCGGGGGCGCCCGTGCGGGCCGCCTGCTCCCGGGCCCGCTCCAGCATGGCGGGCGAGTCGTCCAGACCGATCACCTCGGCGTCCGGCCAGCGCTCGGCCAGCGTCCGGGTCAGGGTCCCCGGGCCGCAGCCCAGGTCCACCACGACGCGCGGGGCCTCGGCGCGCACGCGCCCCACCAGGTCGTGGAAGGGGCGGGCGCGGTGTTCGGCGAAGCCCTCGTACTGCGCGGGATCCCAGGTGAACCCCCCGCCCTGTCGGCCGGTGACGTCCCCCACGACGGCGTCGGTGTCCGGGTGCGGGCTCTCGGGCGCGATCTGACTCATGGCGGCACCGTATCGCGCGGAGCGGCCGATACCCTGGGGGCGATGACTTCTGCCGCCACGAACCCGCCCTCGCTGACCGACCGCATCGACGCGCTCCCGCCGGCCCCGGACGCCGACGACGTCTTCGGGGCCTTCGCGGCCTGGACCGAGGACCGCGGGATCTCGCTCTACCCCGCCCAGGAGGAGGCCGCCCTCGAGCTCGTCCAGGGCCGGCACGTGATCCTGGCGACGCCCACCGGCTCCGGCAAGTCCCTGGTGGCGCTGGCCGCGCACGCCGACGCGCTCGCCCACGACGCCGTCTCCTATTACACGGCGCCGATCAAGGCGCTCGTCTCGGAGAAGTTCTTCGCGCTGGTGGACGTGTTCGGCGCGGAGAACGTCGGCATGGTCACGGGCGACTCCACCGTCAACGGTGACGCGCCCATCATCTGCTGCACCGCCGAGATCCTCGCCAACCGCGCGCTGCGCGAGGGCTCGGGCATGGAGATCGGCACCGTGGTGATGGACGAGTTCCACTACTACGCAGACCCCTCCCGCGGCTGGGCCTGGCAGGTGCCCCTCCTCGAGCTGCCGCAGGCCCGGTTCCTGCTGATGTCGGCCACCCTCGGCGACACCGCCCGCCTCGAGGCGGACCTGACCGAGCGCACCGGGCGCGAGGTCGCCGTCGTCGCCCACGCGCAGCGCCCCATCCCGCTGACGTTCGAGTGGTCCGAGGTGCCGCTGCAGGAGAAGGTCGAGGAGCTCGTGAGCACCCACCAGGCACCGGTGTACATCGTGCACTTCTCGCAGCTGGACGCCGTGGAGACGGCCCAGGGTCTGTCCTCGATCTCGGTGACGTCCAGGGAGGAGAAGGAGGCGATCGCCGCGCGGATCGCCGGCTTCCGCTTCTCCGCGGGCTTCGGGCACACCCTGAACCGCCTTGTCCGGGCGGGCATCGGCGTGCACCACGCGGGCATGCTGCCCAAGTACCGCCGCCTCGTGGAGAAGCTGGCCCAGGACGGGCTGCTCAAGGTCATCTGCGGCACGGACACGCTCGGCGTCGGGATCAACGTGCCGATCCGCACCGTGCTGCTCACCGCGCTGTCCAAGTTCGACGGCGAGAAGACCCGTCTGCTCCAGGCCCGCGAGTTCCACCAGATCGCCGGCCGGGCGGGCCGGGCCGGCTTCGACACCTCCGGCACCGTGGTGGTCCAGGCCCCCGAGCACGTGATCGAGAACAAGGCGGCCGAGCGCAAGGCCGCGGCGAAGTTCGCGAACGTCAAGGACGAGGCCGAGCGGGCCAAGCGCATGAAGCAGTCCGTGAAGTCCGGCAAGCGCAAGACCCCGCCGGCCGGCTTCGTCTCGTGGGGGCCGGCGACGTTCGAGCGCCTCGTCTCCGCCGAGCCGGAGCCGCTGGTCTCCCGCATGCGGATCACGCACTCGATGCTGCTGAACATCCTCGACCGGCCCGGCGACCCGGTCATCGCGGTCCGGCGCCTGCTGCGCGGCACCCACGAGACCCCGGCCCGCCAGGCGGTGCTCATGCGCCGCGCGCTCGGGATCTTCCGGGAGCTGCTGGCCACGGGCGTCGTCGAGCGTCTGCCCGAGCCGGACGCCGAGGGCCGCACCGTGGACCTCACGGTGGACCTGCAGCCGGACTTCGCGCTCAACCAGCCGCTCTCCCCCTTCGCCCTCGCCGCGCTCGACCTGCTGGACCCGGCCGATCCCGACCACGCGCTCGACGTGGTCTCCGTGATCGAGGCGACCCTCGACCCGCCGCGCCAGGTGCTCTCCGCCCAGGTCAAGCACGCCAAGGGCGAGGCCGTGGCCGCCATGAAGGCCGAGGGCATGGACTACAACGACCGCATGCGGGCCCTCGACGAGATCACCCACCCGCGGCCGCTGGCCGAGCTCCTCGAGCAGCAGTTCGAGCTCTACCGGCAGGACGCCCCGTGGCTCGCGGAGTTCGAGCTGACCCCCAAGTCCGTGGTGCGCGACATGTTCGAGCGGGCCATGGGCTTCGGCGACTACGTGCGGTTCTACGGGATCGCCCGGTCCGAGGGCGTGCTGCTGCGCTACCTCACGGACGCGGTCAAGGCGCTGCGCCACACGGTGCCCGAGGCGGCCCGCACCGAGGATCTCCAGGTGCTGCTGGACTGGCTCGACGAGATGGTGAAGCAGACCGACTCGTCCCTCCTGGAGGAGTGGGAGGACCTGGTGGCCGGGGACATCGACGAGCTGCGCCGGGACATGGAGGCGCTCGAGCCGCCGGCGCCGCCTCGCCTGACGGACAACGAGCCCGTGTTCCGGGTGATGGTCCGCAACGCGATGTTCCAGCGGGTGCGCCTGTTCGGCGACGAGCGGGACGAGGCGCTCGCGCGCCTGTCCGGCGAGCTGTCCGCCGACGACTGGGCCGACGCCCTCGACGCCTACTTCGACGACCACGAGGACATCGACGACGGCCCCGCCGCGCGCGGCCCCGAGCTGTTCCGCGTGGCCGCGGCCCCCGACGTCGCCGCCCCGCTGGAGCTGGCCGGCCCGCGCTGGTGGGCGGTGCGGCAGGTCCTGAAGGACCCGGACGGGGACCTGGACCACGGGATCAACGCCGTGGTCGACCTGGACGCCTCCGACGAGGCGGGCCATCCCGTGATCCGGGTGGTCTCCGTGGGCGCGCCCGAGTCCGGGTGGGGCCTGTGAGCGCCGGGGACGCTCGGGCGGCAGGACGGCCCGTGGCGGGCGACCCGCGCGGCTTCGCTCCCCTCGAGCCGGCCCGCCACCGCGTGGGCGAGCGCACCGAGCTCTACGACGGCACCGTCACGGTGGACCACTGGTTCTCGGTGCCGATCGACCACGCGCTGGGCCTCGCCGAGGCCGAGGCGCAGGACGCGGCGGGCACCGGCGTCGGGCCGCACGGGCGCGGCACGCTGACCGTCTTCGCCCGCGAGATCCGGGCGAAGGACGACCCCGAGGGCGAGCGCCCCTGGGCCCTGTACCTCCAGGGTGGCCCCGGCAGTGCCGGGCCCCGCCCGGCGCGCCTGAGCGGCTGGCTCGGCGCGCTGGCCGAGAGCCACCGCGTGCTGCTGCTGGACCAGCGCGGCACGGGGCGTTCGACCCCGGCCACCGTGGCGACCCTGACCGCCCCGGGCGCCTTCGCCACGGACGAGGCGCGCGCCGAGCACCTGGTGCACCTGCGGGCGCCCTCGATCGTGCGGGACGCCGAGATGCTGCGCCTCGCCCTCGGCGCCGGGCCGTGGACCACACTGGGCCAGAGCTTCGGCGGGTTCTGCACGCTGAGCTATCTCTCCTTCCACCCGGAGGGCCTGCAGCGCAGCCTGGTGACCGGCGGCCTCGCCCCGCTCACCGGCCACGCCGACCGGGTCTACCGGGCCACCTACGCCCGGATGCGCGCCCGCACCGAGGAGTTCTTCGACCGGCACCCGGCCGACCGCGACGCGTGGTCGGAGGCCGTGGGGCTGATCCGCGCCGCCGAGGCCGCGGGCGCCCCGATCCCCCTGCCCGGCGGCGGGCCGCTCACCGTGGGACGGGCCCAGGGTCTGGGCATGCTGCTGGGCGGCAACACCCGCGTGGACCGCCTGCACTGGGTCCTCGCCGAGGCCGTGGACCGCACCGGCCCCGCGCCGCGCCTGTCCGAGACGTTCCTGGCCGCCGTCGCCGACCAGGACGACCGCCTCGTCAACCCGCTCTACACCGTGCTGCACGAAGCGATCTACGCGCAGCCGGCGGACCTGGCCGGCGGCCGGGCGGACACCGGCTGGTCGGCATCCCGGATGCTCGTCGAGCACCCGGACTTCGACCCGGAGGCGACCGCGGTCCCGCTGCCCACGGGCGAGCACGTCATGCCCTGGTCCGTCGAGGTCGACCCCCGACTGCGACCCCTGGCCGGCACGGCGCGGCTGCTCGCCGAGCGCACGCAGTGGGGCCCGCTGTACGACGTGGCCGCCCTGGCGCAGAACACCGTCCCCGTGGCCGCCGCCGTCTACGCGGACGACGTGTACGTGGACCGGGACCTCTCGCTCGAGACGGCGCGGCGCGTCCGCGGCCTGCAGGTGTGGGAGACCGACGCCTTCCACCACGACGGCATCGCCGACGACGGGCCGGCGATCCTCGACCGGCTCCTGGCGATGACCGCGCCGGACGGCGCCGGGACGACGACGGCCCCCGACCCGGTCGACTGACCGGCCCGGGGGCCCGGGCGTCGGCGGAGCACTCCCCCGGCGCCGTGATCGGCTCAGACGGTGGGCCCGTCCTGCCGCACGATCTGCTCGGAGACCCCGCGCGCGTCGTCGTCACGGGGATCGGCGAGCCGGGTCTCGTGGGCCGTGCGGATGATGGCCGACCACGCGTCCTTGTGCTCGAGCAGCTGGTCGCGCCAGCGCTGGTCCAGGGCCTCGGCCCGGGCCGTCCAGCGGTCCATCAGGGCGGCGGCGCGCTCGCGCTCGGCCGGGTCGGCGTCCTCGGGCAGCTTCGAGTAGCGGTACGAGTACTTCTCGGCGTTCTGCAGCGCCCGCAGGGCCTGGCCCTTCGGCGAGGCCAGGGAGATCGCCACGGTGATGGCCAGGATCACGACGACGACCACGAGGGACAGCGTCGTGGGGATCTCGACGACGGGCACGTTCTCGCCGCCGTTGATGAACGGCAGGTTGTTCTCGTGCAGGGCGTGCAGGATCAGCTTCACGCCGATGAACGCCAGCAGCGCGGAGAGCCCGTAGGCCAGGTAGACGAGGCGGTCGAGCAGGCCGTCGATCAGGAAGTACAGCTGGCGCAGGCCCATGAGCGAGAACGCCGTGGCGGTGAAGACGATGTACGCCTCCTGGGTCACGCCGAAGATCGCGGGGATGGAGTCGAAGGCGAAGAGGATGTCCGTGGCGCCGATCGCGATCATCACGAGGAGCATCGGCGTCATGAGGCGCTTGCCGTCCACCGTCGTGAAGAGGCGGTCGCCGTCGAACTGCTCGGAGGCGGGCAGGAACCGCTTGACGAGGCGGACCATCACGTTGTCCGCCTCGTCCTGGGCGCCCTCGGCGTCGCCGGACATCTCGCCCTTGAGCTGGCCGCCGGCGATGATCAGCAGGAACAGGCCGAAGAGGTAGAACACGTCCGACCACGCGGCGATGACGGCGGCGCCCAGCAGGATGAACAAGGTGCGCGAGATCAGCGCGAACGTGATGCCGAACAGCAGCACCTTCTGCTGGTAGTCGCGGGGCACGCGGAAGCTGGCCATGATCACCAGGAAGACGAACAGGTTGTCGACGCTGAGCGCCTTCTCCAGCAGGTAGCCGGTGTAGTACTCGACCGCGTGCTGGGTGTCGCCGAAGGCGAAGAACACGAGGCCGAAGACGAGCGCGAGGCCGACGTAGACGCCGGACCAGATCGCGGCCTCCCGGATCGACGGCGTGTGCGCCTTGCGGACATGGGCGAAGTAGTCGAACGCGAGGAGCCCGACGATCAGCGCGATCGTCAGGCCCCAGGTCAGGCCGTTGATTTCCACGGGTCACCTCTCGGCGTCAGGGGTCGGGACGGTGCCGCAAGTCTCTCCGCCCGCCGCGACCGCGGCCCGGGCCCCTGTGTCCGGCCGGCGGCGCGCTCTCGGCGGCCGCGGCGTGCTGACGTCCACAGTGTTCGGGATACTCCCCTACGTCGCCGGTCAGTCTACCCGGTCGCACGACGACGCCCCGACCCGCGGCGGGCGGAGCGGGGCGTCGTCGGGCCCGCTGGTGCGGGCCGCGGGTCAGCGGTCGTCGCGGCGGGCCCGGTCGGCGTAGTCCTCCATGCGCTGGATCTCACCGGTGAACGGGGAGTCGGACGCCCGGTCCGCGCGGCCCCAGATCAGCGACGCCACGGTGGCCAGCACCAGGGTGCCGACGATGACGCCGAGGGAGACGAACGTGGAGATCTCCGGGACGGCCGTCACCGGGTGGCCGCCGTTGATGAAGGGCAGCTCGTTCTCGTGCAGGGCGTGGAAGACGAGCTTGACGCCGATGAAGGCGAGGATGAACGCGAGCCCGTGCTTGAGGAACACGAGACGGTCCATCAGCCCACCCAGCAGGAAATAGAGCTGGCGCAGGCCCATGAGGGCGAAGATGTTGGCGGTCAGGACGATGAACCAGTTCTGGGTGAGGCCGAAGATCGCCGGGATGGAGTCCACCGCGAACATCACGTCCGTCAGGCCGATCGTGATGAACACGACCACCATGGGGGTGAACATGCGCCGGCCGTCCACGGTGGTGCGCAGTCGGTTGCCGTCGTAGTCCGGCGCCACGTTGAGGCGGCGGGTCAGGCGGGCCACGACGCCCGGCTCGGACTCCTCGTCCCCGCCGTCGTCCTTGAGCTGCTGCCAGGCGGTCCAGAGCAGGAAGGCGCCGAAGATGTAGAACACCCACGTCAGGTGCTCGATGGCGACGGCGCCGACCGCGATGAACACCGCGCGGGCGATCAGCGCGATGATGATGCCCACCATCAGCACCTCCTGCTGGTAGCGGCGGGGCACCTGGAACTTGGCCATGATGATGAGGAACACGAACAGGTTGTCCACGCTGAGGCTGTACTCGGTGACCCAGCCGGCGAGGAACTCGGTGCCGTGCTGCGCATCGCCCAGGGCGAAGAGCAGCCCCGCGAAGACCAGCGCCAGCGCCACGTAGAACCCGATCCACAGGCCGGCCTCCTTCATGGAGGGCTCGTGGGGGCGGCGCGCGACGTACAGCAGGTCAAGCAGGAGGATGACGCCGAGGACCACAAGGGTCGTGGTCTCGAAGGCGGGACTGAGCACGTCCATGGAGGGGTTCCTCTCGTGGGGGCCGCGCAAGTCTAGACGGGCGCGGTCCCGCGCGCGGACGCGGGTGGGCCCGCTCTCAGGCTGCGCCGGGGGCGGTCAGGCCCAGGGCGAGCCAGACGACGACGGCACCGGCGGCGGCCAGGCCCCAGCTGGCGAGGGAGCCGATGAGGAACTCCTCCGCGCGCGAGCCGGCGCCGCGGTCCGCCGAGATCTCCGGGAAGCGCACGATGCCCTTGGCCGCCATCAGGGCCGCGATCACCGGGTAGGCCTGCGCGAGCCCCAGGACGACCATGAGCAGCCGCTCCATGGGCCCGATGTAACGGCCGCCGCGCAGGCCGTCGGCCGCGGGGTCCGTGGGCGCGGCGGACGGCACGGTCGTGGGCTCCGCCGCGGGGTCCTCCGCCTCCTCGTCGCCCCCGTCGGCGGACCGGCCCGCCAGGGCGAGGACCGCGCGGGTGACCCGGTTGCCGGTCTCGGTCAGCGCCACCGCCACCGCCGGCAGCGTGAGGGCCGGTGGCGCGGAGCGCAGGCCCGCGGGCGCCAGGGTCGACTCGAGCACGGCCACCAGGCCGACCGTGGCCACCACCGCGACCACCCCGAGCGGCCGGTCCGGATGCAGCCACGTCCAGCCCATCAGCAGGCCGAGGGCCACCAGGCCGCCGCCCACCGCGACGGACATGCCGGTCGGCGCCAGGACGGCCACCAGCACCGCGGCGAGGACGGCGGCCACGGCCGCACCGGCCCGGGCCAGCCACCGCCGCCGGGGGGCGGGCCAGGCGCCGGGCAGGACGGCGTCGAGCAGGTCGTGCAGCCCCAGGGCGAGCAGTGCGAGGGCGGTCACGGCGCGACCTCCGTCGCCGCGGCGGCGAGCTCGGCGTCCAGCTCGAGCACCCGGTCGATCCCGGACCGCGCGACGGCCTGCGACACCGCGGACTGCGTGATCCGCTCCGCCCGTGCCGCCTCCGCCTGGGTCGCCCCGCCCAGCAGGGCGGCGGCGATCCGGCGTTCGCGGGCCTTGAGTCGGCCGAGGACATGGTCGCGCAGCAGGACGAGCCCGTCCACGGCGGCGGTGAGGGACGGGTCCGCGGCGCGGAAGGCGGTCGCGGCTCCGACAGCCCGCTCATGCGCGCGCTCGACGGCCTCGCGGGCCCGATACCAGGCCGGTCCGTCCTCGATGCCGTCTCCGCCGGCGTCCAGGGCCCGCCGCTGCCCCAGGCCGATCCCGAAGCGCAGGTCCAGGCCCGGGGGCAGGGCGAGCGTGACGCGGACGGTCAGCCGGAGCGCGTCCGGCCAGGTGCGGTGCAGCGCCTGGAACTCGTCGCCGACGCTGGCCCAGGCGGGACGCAGCGGCGGGACGTCCTGTTCCGCGGCCGCGAAGGCGGCCAGGATCTGCTCCTGCGCGCGGTCCCGGTCCGGGAGGGCGCGGGAGCCGACGATGTCCGCGATCACGGCCGCGACCGGGGGTGCTGCGCTCATGGCGTCACACTATCACTGATATGAAGATATTCATCAGTGTTTTCATAACACCCCGGGGCGCGGAACGCGCCGGGCGGTCACTGCTCCCGCTTCATCTGCCGCAGCTCCTTCTTGAGCTCGCCGACCTCATCGCGCAGGCGGGCCGCGAGCTCGAACTGCAGGTCCGCCGCCGCCTGGTGCATCTGCTGCGACATCTGCTCGATCAGATCGGCCAGGTCCTTGGCGGGCAGCGACGCCGGGTCCACCGCCGGGGCCTCGGCACCCTCCCCCGTGGCCGGGGCCCGGTCCAGCGAGCTGAGGCCGCGGTGGCCCATGCCGAAGTCGAACCCGGACTTCACGCCCCCCATGCCCTTGAGGAAGTCGGCGGTGTCCGCGTCCTCCCGGGCCAGCTGGTCCGTGATGTCCGCGATGCGCTTGCGCAGGGGCTGGGGGTCGATCCCGTGCTCCTCGTTGTAGGCGATCTGCACGGCCCGGCGCCGCTCGGTCTCCTCGATCGCCCGGCGCATGGAGTCGGTGACGTTGTCCGCGTACATGTGGACCTCGCCGGACACGTTGCGGGCGGCGCGGCCGATGGTCTGGATGAGGGAGGTGGTGGAGCGCAGGAAGCCCTCCTTGTCCGCGTCCAGGATCGCCACGAGCGAGACCTCGGGCAGGTCCAGGCCCTCGCGCAGCAGGTTGATGCCCACCAGCACGTCGAAGGTGCCCTTGCGCAGCTCCCGCAGCAGCTCCACGCGGCGCAGCGTGTCCACATCCGAGTGGAGGTACTCGACCTTCACCCCCGCCTCGAGCAGATAGTCCGTGAGGTCCTCGGCCATGCGCTTGGTCAGCGTGGTCACCAGGACGCGCTCGTCCTTGGCCGTGCGCACGCGGATCTGCTCGAGCAGGTCGTCGATCTGGCCCTCGGTCGGCTTGACCACCACCTGCGGGTCCACGAGGCCGGTGGGCCGGATGATCTGCTCGACGTAGCCGTCCGCCTGGCCGAGCTCGTAGGCGCCCGGCGTCGCGGAGAGGTACACGGTCTGCCCGATCCGCTCGAGGAACTCGTCCCACTTCAGCGGGCGGTTGTCCATGGCCGAGGGCAGGCGGAAGCCGTGTTCCACGAGGGTGCGCTTGCGGGACATGTCCCCCTCGTACATCGCGCCGATCTGCGGGATGGTCACGTGGGACTCGTCCACCACGAGCAGGAAGTCGTCCGGGAAGTAGTCCAGCAGGCAGTGCGGGGCGGAGCCGGCGGGACGGCCGTCGATGTGGCGCGAGTAGTTCTCGATGCCGTTGCAGTAGCCCATCTGCTGCATCATCTCGAGGTCGTACGTGGTGCGCATGCGCAGCCGCTGCGCCTCGAGCAGCTTGTCCTGGGACTCCAGCTCCTGCAGCCGCTCCCGCAGCTCGTCCTCGATGCTGGTGATCGCCCGGCCCATGCGCTCGTCGCCGGCCACGTAGTGCGAAGCCGGGAAGATGTACATCTCCTCCTCCTCGCGCACCACCTGGCCGGTGAGCGGGTGCAGGGTCTGGATGGACTCGATCTCGTCCCCGAAGAACTCGATGCGCACCGCGAGCTCCTCGTACATGGGGATGATCTCCACGGTGTCCCCCCGCACCCGGAAGGTGCCGCGGTGGAAGTCGACGTCGTTGCGCACGTACTGCATCTGCACGAACCGCCGCAGGAGCGCGTCCCGGTCCATCTCCGCACCGCGGCGCAGGGTGACCATCTGGTCGATGTACTCCTCGGGCGTGCCGAGGCCGTAGATGCAGGAGACCGTGGCCACCACGATCACGTCCCGCCGGGTCAGCAGCGCGTTCGTGGCCGAGTGGCGCAGCCGCTCGACCTCCTCGTTGATGGAGGAGTCCTTCTCGATGAAGGTGTCCGTCTGGGGGACGTACGCCTCGGGCTGGTAATAGTCGTAGTAGGAGACGAAGTACTCGACCGCGTTGTGGGGCAGCAGCTCGCGGAACTCGTTGGCCAGCTGCGCGGCGAGCGTCTTGTTCTGCACCATCACCAGCGTGGGCCGCTGGAGGCGCTCGACGAGCCACGCCGTCGTCGCCGACTTGCCCGTGCCGGTGGCGCCCATCAGGACGACGTCCTTCTCCCCCGCCTCCACGCGCTCGGCGAGCTCGGCGATGGCCTTCGGCTGGTCACCGGAGGGCTGGTAGGGGGAGATGACCTCGAACGGGGCGACGATGCGGTTGATCTTCTGGGCCAGGCTCATGGCAGAACCCTACGTCGCGCCCCGGACACCCCGGCGGTCAGTCCGCCGAGGGCTCAGCCGCGCCGGGGGCGAGGAACCGGTCCCACACCTGGTTCGCCACGGACGCGAGCCGCTCGAGGTCGGCGTCGTTGACGATGACCACGTCCGCGACGGCGCGCCGCTGCTCGTCCGTGGCCTGGGCCGCGATCCGCGCCTCGGCGTCCGCGCGGCTCATGCCGCGGTCCTCCACCATCCGGCGCAGGCGCTCCTCGAGCGGGGCCTCCACCACGATCACGAGGTCGAACGCGTCCGCCTGCCCGGTCTCCACCAGCAGCGGCACGTCCTGGACCACGACGGCGTCCGGCCCGGCCTCGGCGACGATGCGCCGGGCCGCAGCCCGGATCCGGGGGTGCACGATGCGGTTCAGGCGCTGTCGGGCGCCCTCGTCCCCGAAGACGATGCGGGCCATCTCGACGCGGTCGAGCTCACCGTCCGCGGTGATGACGCGGTCCCCGAACTCGTCCTGGACGGCGGCCAGCCCGTCGGTGCCCTTCTCGAGGACCAGCCGGGCGAGGGCGTCCGAGTCCACCAGGAGCGCGCCACGCTCCTGCAGGACACGGGCCACCGCGGACTTGCCGGCGGCGATCCCGCCGGTCAGGCCCACATGGACGCGCGGCCGTTCGGCCACCGGGTCGGTCTCGGTCATACGCGCTCTCCTCGGGCGGCCTCGAGCTGAGGCTGGATCTTGGCCTCCCAGTATGCCCGGACGGCCTCCTGCAGGTCCTCGAGCGAGCCGTCGTTCTCGATCACGGTGTCCGCGATCTCGGCCCGCTCCTCGTCCGCCGCCTCCTCGTCGATGAAGGCCCAGGCCCGCTCGCGGGTCATGTCGTGGGACTCCATGAGCCGGGCGACGCGCACCTCGGCGGGAGCGGAGACGGCCAGCACCTGGTCGAAGTCGTGCTCGGAGCCGGTCTCGGCCAGCAGGGCCAGGTCGACCACCAGCACGGAGTCCTCGCCGATCTCGCGGGCCCGGCGGTTCGCCTCGTCGCGCACCGCCGGGGAGACGATCTCGTACATGCGCGTCCGGGCGGTCGAGCTCTCGGTGGTGAGCCGGTTGAGGGTGCGCGCGTCCAGGGTGCCGTCCGCGCGGACGATGTCGTCGCCGAAGACCGAGCGGAGCTCCTCGAGCACGGGGTTGCCGGGCACGAGGATCTCCCCCATCAGGTCGTCGAACTCCACGACGACGGCGCCCAGCCGCTCGAGCTCCGCGCCGACCTCGGTGCGGCCCGCGGCGATGCCGCCGGTCAGGCCGACGGTGACGAGGGCCTTGGCCGCGTCGATGCGCTGCTGGTGCCACGTCTTCGGGGTGTGCGTGTCGTTCTCCGGCTCGGTGCCGACCTCGAACTCGGGGCGGATCACGAAGTCCGAGACGTCCACGCCGTCCTCGGTGGCGCGGCGGCGGTACTCCTCGACCGGCAGCACCTGCTTCCACTGGCGGGTCCGCATGGGCCGCGCGGCACCCGCGTCCTCGCGCAGGGCCTGCAGCAGCAGTGCGGCCTGCGTGACGGTGATGAGCAGGATGGGCAGGCCGATCACGATGATGACCTCCTGCAGCGCCGCCAGGCCGTTCTCGCCCGCGGTGAGGATGATGGCCGCGCAGACCGCGCCGATGGACACGGCCCAGAACACGGACTGGCGGCGGGGCGCCGCATCCTCGTGGCCGTTGGCCATCGCGTCCATCACGAGCGCACCCGAGTCGATCGAGGTGATGAAGAACAGCGTGATGACCACGAGCGCCACGACCGCGGCCACCGTGTAGAGCGGCATGCCCTGCAGGTGCTGGAACAGGGCGGCCTGGACGTTGCCGTCGGTGACGATCGTCTGCGTGAGGTCGCCGCCCTGGCCCGGCGCCGGCGCGGTGGCGCGGTCCGACTGGAACGCGGAGTAGCCGTAGATGCCCATCCAGATGATGACGAACGCCGTGGGCAGGCCCAGGCCGGCCACGATGAAGGAGCGGATGGTGCGGCCGCGCGAGATGCGGGCGAAGAACATCCCCACGAAGGGCGCCCACGTGACGGTCCAGGCCCAGTAGAAGACGGTCCAGTCACCGGACCACTGGCCCGAGTTGTACGTGTCGTTGTAGGTGGAGAGCACGGGCAGCATGGAGGCGTACTCGCCGATCGCCTGCACGGTGCCGCGGATGACGTCCATGCTGGAGACGGCCCACATCAGGACGTACACGAGCAGGGCGATCGCCAGCAGGATGTTGGCGTAGGACAGCCGCTTGACGCCCTTGTCCATGCCGACCAGCACGGAGGCCGTGCCCACGGCGGTGACGACGGCCAGGATGAGCGCCTGGACCCAGCCGGCCACGGGGGTGCCCAGCACGTAGTTCATGCCCGCGTTGATCTGCAGGGCGCCCAGGCCCACGGACACGCCGAGGCCGAACACGGTGGAGACCACGGCGATGATGTCGATCGTCTTGCCGATGGGGCCGTGGATGCGATCGCCGAGGAGGGGCTGGAAGGCGGAGGACACGCGCGGGGGCAGCTTGCGCTTGTACGTGAAGTAGCCGAAGCACAGGCCCGGGACGAGCAGGATCGCCCACATGTGGATGCCGAAGTGGAAGTTCGCGATCGCCATGGCCTCCGAGGCCGCGCGGTCGGAGAACGGCTCCGTCCCCGCCATGGGCGGGTTGGCGTAGTGGTTCATCGGCTCCGCGATGCCCCAGAACATCAGCACCGCGCCGACGCCGGCGGCGAACATCATGCCGAACCAGGTCAGGCCGGAGTACTCCGGCACCGCGTCGTCGTCGCCGAGCTTGACCCGGCCGTACCGGGTCACGGCGAGGATGAACAGGAACGCCACCAGCAGGGTCAGGCTGAGGGTGTAGATCCAGCCGACGTCGTAGCGCAGCCAGCTCGAGACCACGCCGAAGGCCGCCTGGACCGGGCCAGGGAACAGGCCCATCGCGGCGGTGAAGAGCACGACCGCGGCGGCCGAGCCGAAGAAGATCGCCGGACTCGTGCGGAGCCCCAACGTGTCGTGCAGGCGAGTGAGCGGGGAAGTCATGAGTCTCCCGGGACAGGGTCGTGGGAGGCCCGCGGCGGCACGCGTGCACGCTCACCGGTGGGCCGGTGCCGGGTGGCACGGTCGCCCACTGTACCGAAGCTCACGTCCGGGCTCGACGGCGTGCCCGTCCTCGGCCAGCCCCTAGGGTGGGGTCATGCCCGATCCCGCCCCCGCCCCGACCGCGCGCTGCACGGTCCTGCCGGCGTCCGCCCGCGACCCCGACGGCTGGCTGGAACGGGAGGTGGAGACCCGCCGCAGCCGCTTCCTCACCTACCTCGGGCGCGTCGATGACGAGGCGCAGGCCCGCGAGATGGTCGCCGTCCTGCGGCGCCGGCACCACGACGCGCGGCACGTGTGCAGCGCGTTCGTCCTCGGCCCCGCCCGGGACCGGATGCGTTCCAGCGACGACGGCGAGCCCGCCGGCACGGCCGGCGTCCCCATGCTCGAGGCCCTCGTCCAGCGCGAGACCGCGCCGGGGCGGACCGACCTGACGGACGTGTGCGCCGTCGTCGTGCGCTGGTTCGGGGGGATCAAGCTGGGCGCCGGGGGCCTGGTGCGCGCCTACTCGGACTCGGTGTCCGGGGCGCTCGACGCCGCCCCGCTGCGCACCCGCTCCCGGCTGGCCCTGCTCGCGGTGGAGGCGCCCCACACCGACGCCGGCCGGTGGGAGAACGAGCTGCGCGCGGCGGGCGTGTCGGTGCTGGAGGCGAGCTACGGCGCCGCGGCGGTACGCCTGACGGTCGGCGTGCCGGACACCGAGGAGGCCCGCGCGGCGTTCGCGGAGCGGCTCGCGGACGTCACGGCTGGCGCGGGGCGTGCGGAACGGATCGGAGAGGACTGGGTGGACCATGAGTGAGCCGCTGCCCCGGGGGGTCACCCCCGATGTCGCCCACGGCGGGCTGCCGGACGACCTCACCGCGGGCGTGGACTTCGCGGCGCTGGATCGGTGGCCGCTGCCGCCCGAGCCCGACCGCCAGGCCCACGACGCGGCGGACCTGCTCCTGCTCGACACCCTGGCCGGGTGGATCGCGAGCGGGCACGTCCCCGGCCCGGTGGCCGTCCTGGAGGACCGACACGGCGCCCTGACCCTGCCCCTGCTCACGGCCGGCCACGACGTGCGGGTCCACCAGGACGACGCCTCCGCCGAGCGCTCGCTGGACGCGAACCTCGCCGCGTGGCGCGCCACTGGTCGCCTCGGCGGGGAGGCGGGCGAGCTCGAGCGGTCGGCCACGCCCGAGGACGCGGCCCGGGGCGCCCGGACGGTCCTGCTGCCGCTGCCCCGCTCGCTCGACGAGCTCGACCGGCTGTCCCGGATCGTGGCGGCCGCGGCCGACCCCGGCGTGGTCCTGCTGGCCGGCGGCCGCGACAAGCACATGAGCCCGCGCATGAACGCGGTGCTCGGCGCGGCCTTCGAGGACGTCGTCGCCGGACGGGGCCGCCGCAAGGCGCGCGTGCTCACGGCCCGGGGCCCGCGTCCCGGCGTGACCCCCCGGCCACCGGAGGAGGCCGACCGCGACGTCCCCGGCGTGGGGAGCCTGCACCTGGTAGCCCACGCCGGCGCCTTCGGCGGAGCCGCCGCCGACCCGGGCTCCCGTCTGCTGCTCGCCTCGCTCGCCGACGACCCGCGCCCGCCCGGGCGCGTCGTGGACCTGGGCTGCGGCAACGGGCTGCTCTCGGTCGGGGCGGCGCGGCTGTGGCCGCACGTCACCGTGCTGGCCACCGACCAGTCCGCCGTGGCGGTGGCCTCGACGCTGGCCACGGCCCGCGCGAACCGCGTGGCGGACCGCGTCCGGGCCGTGCGCGACGACGCCCTGGCCACGTGGCCGGACGGGACGGAGGAGTGCGTTCTCCTGAATCCCCCGTTCCACGACGGCAACGCCGTGGACCCCTCCGTGGCCCACCGGCTGGTGGCGGCCGCGGCGCGGGTGCTGCAGCCGGGCGGCCGGCTGTGGTGCGTCTGGAACTCTCACCTGCGGTACCGGCCGGTGCTGGAGGACCTCGTCGGGCCGACGCGGCAGACGGCGCGCGACCGCACGTTCACCGTGACGGTCTCCGAGCGCCGCTGAGCGCGGCCGTCGGGTCCCGTCCGCGCCCCCACGGCCAGCCCCCCGGGACGCGACGACGCCCCGCCCCTCCGGAGGGAGGGACGGGGCGTCGGGTGCTCGGCGCGGGCCGTCAGGGACGGTCACGCACCGCGGCGATCAGTTGCCGGTGAGCTTCTCGCGCAGGGCGGCGAGGGCCTCGTCGGAGGCCAGGGTGCCTCCGTCCGAGGACGGGGCCTCGGAGGAGTAGGACGAGCCGCCCAGGCCCGCACCGGCGTCGGCGCCGGCGGTGGCCTCCTCCTGGAGGGATCGGCGCACCTGCTCCTTGTGGGCCTCCCAGCGGGCCTGAGCGTCGGCGTACTGCTGCTCCCAGGCGGCGCGCTCGGTCTCGAAGCCCTCCATCCACTCGTTGGTCTCGACGTCGAAGCCCTCGGGGTACTTGTAGTTGCCCTCCTCGTCGTACTCCGCGGCCATGCCGTAGAGCGCCGGGTCGAACTCGGTGCCCTCGGGGTCCACGCCCTCGTTGGCCTGCTTGAGGGACAGGGAGATGCGGCGACGCTCGAGGTCGATGTCGATGACCTTGACGAACAGCTCGTCGTTGACCGACACGACCTGCTCGGCGGTGTCGATGTGGCGCGAGGCCAGCTCCGAGATGTGCACGAGGCCCTCGATGCCGTCCTCCACGCGGACGAACGCACCGAACGGCACGAGCTTGGTGACCTTGCCCGGCACGACCTGGCCGAGGGCGTGGGTGCGGGCGAAGAGCTGCCACGGGTCCTCCTGGGTCGCCTTCAGCGACAGGGAGACACGCTCGCGGTCCATGTCCACCTCGAGGACCTCGACGGTGACCTCCTGGCCCACCTCGACGACCTCGGACGGGTGGTCGATGTGCTTCCAGGACAGCTCGGAGACGTGCACGAGGCCGTCCACGCCGCCCAGGTCCACGAAGGCGCCGAAGTTGACGATGGAGGACACGGTGCCGTTGCGGACCTGGCCCTTCTCCAGCTTGTGGAGGAAGTTGGAGCGGACCTCGGACTGGGTCTGCTCGAGCCAGGCGCGGCGGGACAGGACCACGTTGTTGCGGTTCTTGTCCAGCTCGATGATCTTCGCCTCGAGCTTCTGGCCGATGTAGGGGGCCAGGTCGCGCACGCGGCGCATCTCCACGAGGGAGGCCGGGAGGAAGCCGCGCAGGCCGATGTCGAGGATGAGGCCGCCCTTGACCACCTCGATGACGGTGCCCTCGACGACGCCGTCCTCCTCCTTGATCTTCTCGATGTCGCCCCAGGCGCGCTCGTACTGGGCGCGCTTCTTCGAGAGGATCAGGCGACCCTCCTTGTCCTCCTTGGTGAGGACCAGGGCCTCGACGGTGTCGCCCACGGCCACGACCTCGTCCGGGTCCACGTCGTGCTTGATGGACAGCTCGCGGGACGGGATGACGCCCTCGGTCTTGTAGCCGATGTCGAGCAGGACCTCGTCGCGGTCCACCTTGACGACGGTGCCCTCGACGAGGTCGCCATCGTTGAAGTACTTGATGGTCGCGTCGATGGCGGCGAGCAGGTCCTCGGCAGAGCCGATGTCGTTGATGGCGACCTGCGGGGCGTTGGAAGTGGTGGTCATGTAGGAGGGACTCCGTTGGGATCGGGGGTCACGTCGGGATCGATGCCGCCGGTGGGCGGCATCCGGGCACCAGAGGGGCCCCACCCGGCGTGGGTCGTGATGGACATGTATCAAATGCGCACGAATGTGCTCGTCCAGCGTATCAGAAGCCGACGAGGGTGTGCAGGGGTCGGCTGGGTCGCACAAGCCCGTCGAACGCCTCCGCCGCGCCGGCCCGCAGCTCCGCCACGACACCGGCCTCCGCCAGCACCGCGGCGCCGGCCCCGCGGGAGTGCCCGCCGAGCCAGAGCGCGGAGAACCGGGCCGCGTCGAGCCGGAGTCCCGCGCCCAGGCCCACGGCGTCGGCCGCGGGGCCCAACCGCTCGGCGGCGCCGCGCCCCTGGCGGACGGTGAGCCGCCACGTCCCGTCGATCGCGCCGAGCGCGTCCTCGACGGCGACGACGACCTCCCCGTCGCCCGCCCAGCCACGGGCCGCCATGGCGGCGGGCAGGTTCAGGACCCGCAGGTACAGGTCGTCGGAGCCGCGGTGCCGACTCACCCGCCGCTCGTCGACGAAGAGCGCCTCGAGCCAACCGGGCTCGGGCGCGCGGCCCCACTCGATCCGCTCGACCAGGTCCAGTCGGGCCAGGTGGTGGACGAGCCCGCGCCGCGCGTCGGCGGTCGCCGCGAGGAACGCGGTGACGGTGATCGTGGGCGGCTCCTTCTCCCAGCCCTCGAACCGATACAGCGCGACGCCCTGGACCCGCCCGTCGTCGTCGCGGTGGACCGCCGCGTACAGCCCCGAGCCGCGCCCCTCGTTCCGACTCGCCTCGCGGTCCTCCCAGCGAGGCACGCTGAACGAGGTCCGCTGGACCGAGCCCGGGGTGGCCGGCAGCACCCGCCCGTACAGCTCGTCGACGAGGCCGGGCATCTCCCGCGGCTCCTCGACCGTGACCCGCCCGCCGGCCGGGGCACCCGTGAGCGCGGGGGCGCCCGAGACGTCGATCCGCACGGCGTGCCACCGGGTGGCGGCCCCGAAGCCGAAGCGGCCGTAGATGGCGGCCTCGGTCGCGGTCAGGGCGGCCGCGCACAGGCCGGCGTCGCGGGCGTCCGCGAGGGACCTGAGCATCATGGCCCGCAGCACGCCGCGCCGGCGGGCGTCCGGCGAGACGGTCACGTCGGTGATCAGCCACGCGTCGACGGCGCGGCCGGGCCACGTGGTCAACGGCTGCACGAAGTCCTCGAAGGTGGCGGCGGGGCGGCGGGCCGCCGGGTCCTCCCCCGGCGCGTAGACGCCGAGCCGGCGCCGTCCGTCGGCCGCGTGGGCCTCGAGCTGCTGGCGGAGCGCGGCGCCCGTGGGCACCGTCTCGTAGAAGCCCCGTTCGACCGCGGCCGCGAAGTGCGATGCGGCGGGGTCCTCGGGGCCGAGGACCCCGAGGTCGCGCAGCGCGAGGCCGTGCTCGCCGAGCCGGGCCTCGGCGGCGTCGGCCAGCCGCCGCAGCGACGGACCCTCCGGTGTGTCAGTGTGCGGCGTCATGCCAGCTCCTTCCCCGGCCGACGTGCACGTCGAGCGGCACGGAGAGCTCGGCCGCCCGGCCCATCCGCTCCTTCAGGAGCGCCGTGGCCTGCTCGAGCTCGGCGGCCGGGACCTCGAGGATGAGCTCGTCATGGACCTGCAGCAGCAGCCGCGAGGCCAGCCCGTGCTCCTCGAGGCCGGCCTGCACATCGAGCATCGCGCGCTTGATGATGTCCGCGGCCGAGCCCTGGATGGGGGCGTTGAGCGCGGCGCGCTCGGCCATGTCCCGCAGCTGACGGTTGTCCGAGCTGAGGTCCGGCAGGTAGCGGCGGCGCCCCTCGATCGTCGAGGTGTACCCGTCCTGCCGGGCCTGCGCGACGACGTCGCGCAGGTAGTCGCGCACGCCGCCGAAGCGGTCGAAGTAGCCCTTCATGAGGCCGCGCGCCTCATCCACCGAGATCTTCAGCTGCTTGGACAGCCCGAAGGAGGACAGCCCGTAGGCCAGGCCGTAGCTCATCGCCTTCACCTTGGCACGCTGCTCGGCGGTGACGTCGTCCGGGTCCACGCCGAACACCTGCGAGCCGACGAACGAGTGCAGGTCCTCGCCCTCGCGGAAGGCCTGGATCAGCCCCTCGTCCTCGGACAGGTGCGCCATGATGCGCATCTCGATCTGGGAGTAGTCGGCCGAGAGCAGCACGGCCTGCTCGCCGGCCACCTCGTCCGCCACGAACACCTCACGGATGCGGCGGCCCGCCTCGGTGCGCACCGGGATGTTCTGGAGGTTCGGGTGCAGCGAGGACAGCCGGCCCGTGGCGGCGGCGGTCTGCGAGTAGGTGGTGTGGATGCGGCCGTCCGGGGCGACGGTCTCGAGCAGCCCCTCCACGGTCTGCCGGAGCTTCGTGGCGTCACGGTGGGCCATCAGGTTCTCGAGGAACGGGTGCCGGGTCTGCTCGAGCAGGTCCTGCAGCGAGTCCACGTCCGTGGAGTAGCCGGTCTTCGTCTTGCGCGTGCGCGGCATGTTGAGCCGCTCGAACAGCACCTCCTGCAGCTGCTTGGGCGAGCCGAGGTTGACCTGCATCCCGCCGGTCTCCTCCGCGACGGACGCCCACGCGGACTCCTTGGCGGCGTCGGCGGCGTCGGTGAAGTCCTCGCGCAGGCCGGTCAGGGCGTCGACGTCGACGGCGATGCCGGTCAGCTCCATCCGGGCGAGCAGCCGCGAGAGCGGGATCTCGAGCTCTTGCAGCAGCCGCTGGGCCCCGCGGTCGAGCACCTGGGGCGTGAACTGGGTGGAGAGACGGCGCACCACCCAGGCGGCCCGCACGGCGTCCGCGGCGCGGTCCGCGCGTTCGGCGGCGGCCTGCCCGCCGTCGAGGTCGAACGTTCCCTGCGCCCGCTGCTGCGCGGGCTCGCGCGGGGCGGTGAGGGGGGTGTGCAGATGCGCCTCCGCCAGCGCCTCGAGCGAGGTGTCCCGCCGGTCCGGCTGGATCAGGTAGGCCGAAAGCAGCACGTCGTCCACCACGCCATCCAGGGCCGCGTCCCGGCCGAGCCCGTCCCCCTCGGTGGGCGCGGCCAGCGCCTTGAGCGTGCGCTTGAGGTCGTGCACGGCCTTGGCGAGTCCGCCCTCGCCGAGGGCCTCGCGCACGGCGCCGACCAGCGCCGGGTCCGGGGCGTCGCCGTCGAGGCTCACGTGCAGGCCCGCGTGCTCGCCCACCAGCGCGACGCCGACGGGCGTGCCGAACGTGCCGGGCACGGGCACCTTGCGGCGGGGCAGCAGGGCCGGGCCCTCGACGTCCACGTGGACGCCGAGCAGGTTGCCGGCCTCGGCGGCGAGGAAGGCACGCACGTCCTCGGCCGTCGTCGCCTCGGTGAACTCCGGGGCGGCCTCGACCTCGGGGGGCGGCGCGTCCTCGCCCACCCGCTCACCGAACACCTCGAACACGCGCTCCCGGATGCGGTTGAACTGCAACGCGTCGAACAGCTCCTCCACGGGCTCGCGCTCCGGCATCTCGAGCCGCATCGCCTCGAGCCCGATCGGCAGGTCGAGGTCGCGCACGAGGGCGTTGAGGCGGCGGTTGCGGCGCACGTCCTCGAGATGCTCGCGCAGCGCCTCCCCCTTCTTGCCCGTGATCTCGTGCGCGTGCGCGAGCACGCCGTCGAGGTCCCCGTACTGCTTCAGCCACTTCGCGGCGAACCCGGGGCCGACGCCGGGCACTCCGGGCAGGTTGTCCGCGGCCTCGCCGACGAGGGCCGCGAGCTCGGGGTACTGGGCGGGGGCGACCCCGTACTTGGCCATGACGGCGTCCGCATCCATCGGCGGGATGTCGGAGACGCCCTTCTTGGGGTAGAGCACGGTGGTGCGCTCGGAGATGAGCTGGAACGCGTCCCGGTCACCGGAGACGACGACGGCCTCCCACCCCGCCTCCTCGGCGCGCGCGGACAGTGTGGCCACGATGTCGTCGGCCTCGTAGCCCTCCAGCGTGAGCGTGGGGATGCCCAGGGCCTCCATGACCTTCACGGTCAGCTCGATCTGGCCCGCGAACTCCGCGGGCGTCTCGGAGCGGCCGGCCTTGTACTCCCCGTACTCCTCGGAGCGGAACGTGGGCCCGGAGAGGTCGAACGCCACGGCCACGTGCGTGGGCCGCTGCTGCCGGATCATGGTCAGGAGCATGGCGGTGAAGCCATACACGGCGTTCGTGTGCTGGCCCGTGTCCGTGGCGAAGTTCTCGGCGGGCAGCGCGTAGAACGCGCGGAACGCCATCGAGTGCCCGTCCAGGACCAGCAGCCGCTGTGGGGCCTCTGGGGTCGGATCTGCCGCCATGGGTGCTCACGTCTCCTCTCGGCGCGCGGCGCGGGGCGCACCGGTCGCGTGTGCCAGCCTAGTGCTCATGAGTGAGCACACCGCGACCACCCCCGCCGCCTCCGACCGCGTGTACCGCCCCGGCGTCACCCCCGAGCTGAGCCCCGCCGAGCTGGCGGCGGCCTGCGCCGAGGCCGGTCTGACGCCCGAGCTCGTCGCCGCGCTCGGCGGCGCGGCGATCAGCCCCCTGGCCCAGAAGATGGGCCTGCGCTTCCTCGAGCTCACGGCCGAGCGCGCCGTCGCCACCCTGCCCGTGGCAGGCAACGAGCAGCCCGTCGGGCTGCTGCACGGCGGCGCCCACCTCGTCCTCGCCGAGTCCCTGGGCTCGATGGCCGCGAAGATCCACGCCGGGCCGGACCGCAACGTCGTCGGGGTCGAGATCAGCGCCACGCACCACCGGGCCGTCCGCTCGGGCCTCGTGACCGGCACCGCGACCGCCGTCCACCTGGGCGGCACCCTCGTCACCCATGAGGTGGTGATGACGGACGAGCAGGGCCGGCGGCTCTCGACCGTGCGCATGACGAACATGCTCCTCGACGCGCGCTGAGGCACGCCGCCCGGGCGGGCCGGCCCGTGCCTCAGTCCATGTCCGGAAGGCGCGGGGCCGCTCGGCCACCCTCGCGGCCGGGGGTATCCTCGGCGAGCTCGTCGTAGTGCCCCGGATTCATGGGCACCCCAGTGAGGTAGGCCGAGCGGCCCAGGGCCATGGTGGCCACCGAGGCCGAGCCCAGCTGCAGCACCACGATCAGGGCCACCTTCACGAACGCGGCCACCCCCGGGGCCAGTAGCAGGGCGCCCACCACGATCAGGATCGTCCCGACGCCGCCGGCGGTGCCCACGGCGGAGACGCGGGTGTAAGGGTCGGGGAACCGGATCAGACCGAGTCCCGCGGTGACGAACGCAAGGGCTCCGATCACCACGAGCACGGAGCCGGCGGCGGTCAGGACGACGTCCACGGGTGCGACCTCCTCAACGCTTGCCGCGCGTGAGCGCGCGGGCCAGGGACATGCCGGACAGGAAGGCCACGACCGCGGCGATCAGGACCAAGTCGAACGTCCACGGGTTGTCCGCCCGGACGCCGAACAGCACGAGCATCCCGAGCACGCTGAACGTGAGCAGGTCGCCCGAGACCGCGCGGTCCGCGTCGAGCGGGCCCACCACGATCCGGTACGCGGACACGAGCGCCGACACGGTCAGCAGCGCGATGGCCAGGTCGATCCCCACCAGGGACCAGTCGTAGGCGAAGGGCATCATGCCACCCCCGTCTTCCGCATCGCGTGGAGCATGCGCGCCTCCATGTCGTGGATCTCCGCGCGGAGGGCGTCGGCGTCGTCAGCGTACAGGCCGTGCACGTAGAGCAGGCGCCGCGCGTCCGGGTCACCGTCCTCGTCACCGACGGCGCCGGCACGCCGGGTGCCCAGCGTCAACGTGCCGGGCGTCAGGGTGATCAGCGCCGAGAGCAGGGTGACCTCGGCGTCCGTGCGGCAGTTGCTGCGCACGCGGGCGATGCCCGAGCGCGCCTGGACGCCGGGGGTGACGAGGTCCTTGATGACCGCCTTCGAAGAGGTCACCAGGGCCCACGCGTACCAGCACCAGAACACGAGCCACCGCCAAGGCCAGGACACGGCGGAGGCCGTGCCGGGCGCCAGGTCGACGGTCCCGTCGGCGGGGGCGACGGTGTGCATGGGGGCGTCTCCTTCCGGAGGCTGCGGGAGTGCGGTGCTCATGGGTTGAGCACCGCCTCGATGTACCTGCTGGGGTCCATCAGGCCCTGAGCCGCGAGGTCGGTGACGGTCCACAGGGCCTGACCGCCGAGCCCGAGGGCGAGGGTGGCCATAGCTAGGACGACGGCGGGGGCGGCCAGCCGGCCTGGGATGCGGGAGCGCGTGACGTCCTCGTCCGGATCCACGGTCACCGGCAGCACGCCCGTGGGCGGATCGAGGGTCTCCTGCGAGGCCCACGACTCGGTGCGCTCGTGGTCGGTGCTCGAGCCGCGGCCGGAGGGCGACGGCACGGAGCCCGCCCGGCCCACGATGGGCATGGCCGCGGTGGCCAGGCGCTCGCGGTGCCCGTGTGGGGCCGTCGGAGCGCCCCAGAACCAGGCGTCCCACACCCGCAGCAGAGCCCACAGGCTCACCAGGGAGGCGCCCAGCACCAGCGCAGCGGTGACACCGCGGCCGGCGTCCAGGCCGGCGCTGACGAGCATGAGCTTGCCCACGAACCCGGAGAAGGGCGGGATGCCGACCAGGGAGAGCAGGCCCACGAAGAAGGCGACGGCGATCAGCGGCTCGCGCCGGGCCAGGCCCTGCAGGTCCGCGAGACGGCCGGTGCCGTAGCGCACCTCGATCGCGCCGGCGGCCATCAGGAGGCAGCCCATCGCCACCATGTGGTGCACGAGGTAGAACAGGCCCGCCGCGAGACCCAGGCGCGTGGAGAGCCCGAGTCCGACGAGGATGCCGCCGATGCCGCTCACCATCTGCCACGACAACACGGCGCGCACACCGTGCTCACCGACCGAGGCGAGCGCACCCACCACGAGGGTGGCGAGGGACAGGACCAGGATGAGCGGCAGCAGACGCGCATCGCCGTCGTACATGACGGAGTAGATCCGGTAGAGCCCGTACACGGCGACCTTGGTGTGCAGGGCGGCGAAGAGGGCCGTCACCGCCGGGGAGGTCGAGGAGTACGCCCAGGCCAGCCAGCCGTGCAGCGGGGCCACCGAGGCCTTGATGGACAGTGCGAACAGCACCATGCCCGCGGCGATCGCGATGCGTGGGTCCGCCGCGGCGGACCCGGCGAGCATCGCGAGGTTCACCGAGCCGGTCAGCCCGTAGACGAAGCCGACGCCGACCAGGAGGATCGTGGAGGTTAGCAGGTTGAGGGTGACGTACAGCCGCGCCCCGTCCACTCGGCGCAGGGGCTCACGGCGGTTGGCGGAGAGGACGTAGAGGCCGTAGCTGGGCACCAACATGACCTCGATGAACACGAACAGGTTGAACAGGTCCGCCGTCAGCAGGGCGCCGTTGACTCCGCCGATGAGGATCAGGAGCAGCGGGGCGAAGAACTGGGAGTTAGCGACGCGGGAGCCGTAGGCGAACGCCGCGCCCACGATCGTGAGGGCGCTCGTGAGCACGAGCATCAGGGCGGACAGCATGTCCGCTGCGAAGCCGATCCCGATGCCCCCGGGCCAGCCGCCCAGCGAGGTGGCGAGCACGGACCCGTCGAGGGCGTGGACGCCCAGGGCCAGCCCGCCGGTGGTGACGAGTCCGAGCACCGCGAACAGGACTGCCCGGTGGAGGCGGGGACGCTCCCCCGCCAGCACGAGCAGACCGGCGGACAGCAGCGGGACGGCGGCGAAGAGGGGCAGCAACTGGCCCAGCGGGACGGCGCTCATCGACGCACCTCCGGGCCCTGGCCGGCGTAGTGCTGCGCGATCCGGCCGGCCGCGGCGTGCCGCTCCTCGCGCGGGAAGCGTGCGTCGGCGGCGGCCTGCTCCAGGGAGTCGCGGGTCTCCCCCGGCGAGGCCACCGCGTCGTCCGCGCGCCCGGTGACGGCCAGCGCGAGCAGCAGCACGGTGATCGCGAAGGCGATCACGATAGCGGTCAGGACGAAGGCCTGCGGCAGGGCATCGGCCTGCACCTCGACGTCTGAGGTCCCCGCGAAGGGCAGCCCGCGGCGGTCGGTGCCGCCCGCGGCGATGATGGCCAGGTTGGCGGCGTGGCCCAGCAGGACCATGCCGAGGATCACGCGCAGCAGCTCGCGCTTGGAGAACAGGTAGAACGCGCCGAAGGTCAGAAGTCCCACGGTAAGGGCGACGGTCATCGGGTGACCTCCTCTCGTGCAGTCGTGGTGGTCGGGGCCGAGGGATCGGAGGACGGGGCCGCCGGCGCGACGCCGGGGTCACGGCTCGAGGCGCGGAGCGGGTCCTCACCCGGCCGCTCGGGGCCGAGCAGGGAGAACGCGGCCACGATCAGGCCGATCACGGCCAGGTACACGCCCATGTCGAACGCGAGCGTGGTGGAGAGCCCGTAGTCCAGGACCTTCACTCCCGCGGCTCCGAGGAAGCCCTTGCCGGTGAGGTAACCGACGATCCCCGTCGCGGTGCCGACGGCGATGCCCGAGCCGATGAAGGCCAGGTACGGCCACCGCAACTCCGGGGCCGTGTCCGAGTCGGCGGCCAGGTAGAGCAGGGCGTAGCCGGCACCGGCGACCAGTGCGGCGATGAAGCCGCCGCCGGGCTCGTAGTGCCCGCGCAGCAGCAGGAACGCGGACAGCAGGATGATCAGCACGCCGAAGACACGGCCGAACACCCGGATGTGGACGAGGTTCTCGCGCACGTGGGCGAGTGGGGAGCGCATGTCCACGGCGGAGGGCTGTGGAGGCGTCGGCCGACGGTTGAGCAACAGGGCCGCGATGGTCAGCGCCGTCGCCCCGAGCACGGTCATCTCGCCCCACGTGTCCACGGCGCGGAAGTCCACGAGGATCACGTTCACCACGTTGGTCCCCCCAGCCTGGGCATAGCTCTGGGTCAGGTAGAAGTGGGCGATCTCCGACATGCTGGAGCGGCCGGTGAACGCGAACACGCCCAGGGTCGCGGCGACGCCGGCGACGGAGGCGGCGAGGACCGCCTGCATCCTGCGCGGGGTCGGCTCGTCGCTGAAGCGGGCGGGCAGGCGGCGCAGCAGCAGCACCATGACGCACACCGTGAGCACCTCGACCATCAGCTGGGTCAGGGCCACGTCCACGGCGCCGAGGGTGAGGAACCACAGGGTCATGCCGAACCCTACGACGCCGACCACCACCATGGCGGCGATGCGCGTCTTGGCGCGGATGGTGGCGATCACGCCGGCACCCACCAGGACGACCAGCACCCAGTCGTGCCAGCGCGAGGGCTGGCCGACGACGGCAGGCAAATCCTCGATCGTGGCGACACCGGCCACGGCGAGGAGCCCCAGGACCAGGGCGGGGATGAGGAGGTGGGGGCGGGGAGCCAGGGTGCCGGAGGCGCGCGAGACGACCGCGCCGACGCCGATCAGCCGGTGCCGAACCTCGTCCACCGCATCCAGGGCGGAGAACGGCAGGGCGGCGTGGGAGGCCACGCGCTCCACCGGGCGGCGCAAGGCCACCAGCAGCAGACCGAGCACGATGATGGCGGCGGAGACGAGCAGGGCCGTGTTCACGCCGTGCCACAGCGCCAGGTGCGCGTGCACCTCCGCGCCGGAGGCGGCCTCGGCCGCGTAGGAGACGGGGGTGTCCAGCACACCGGGCAGCAGGCCCAGGGCCACGCCCGCGGCCGCGGCCAGCACGGGCACGCCCCAGAAGGTGGCAGAAGCCTCGTGGACCTCGTCCTCCCGGCCGGTCGGCCACGAATGGGCGGCCCCGTCCGGGCTTGGACCCCAGAGGCCCAGGGCGCCGAGCACGAGACGGCCGGAGTAGGCCACGGTGAACACGGAGGTCAGGGCGATGCCGGCGGTGACGAGGACGGGGAGCCATGCGGGACCGGGGGTCCCGAGAGCGGCCTCGACCAGGCCCTCCTTGGAGATGAAGCCGAACAGCGGCGGGATGCCCGCCATCGACAGGGCGGCGACGGCGATCGCCGTGCCGGTGACCGGCATGCGCACGTGGCGGGCCGCGAGCTCTCGCAGGTCGCGGGTGCCGGCCTCGTGGTCGACCACGCCGATCAGCATGAACAGCGCCGACTTGAACAGCGCGTGCGCCACGGTGTGCACGATCGCCGCGGTAAGCGCGACGGGGGTGCCGATGCCGATGGCGGTCACCAGCAGGCCCAACTGGCTCATCGTGGAGTAGGCCAGCAGACCCTTGAGGTCGTGGCGACGGATCGCGGAGACGGCGCCCAGCAGGGCCGTGATGAGGCCCGAGCCGATCAACAGCGCGGACCACACCGGGTTCCCGGCCAGGACCGGGCTGAACACCAGCAGCAGGAAGATGCCGGCCTTGACCATCGCCGCGGCGTGCAGGTAGGCGGAGACCGGGGAGATGGCCACCATGGAGTCCGGCAGCCACGCCTGGAACGGGAACTGGGCGGACTTGGTGAACGCGGCCACCGCCAGCAGGACGGCGACCGTGGTGGTGAAGCCCGCCTCGGACCACACGTCCGAGGCCAACACCCCGGACAGCGAGGCAGTGCCGGTCCGCACGGCCATGAGGGCGACGGCGGCCAGCAGCGCGAGGCCGCCGCCCACGGTCACGAGCAGGGTCCGGATCGCGGGGTCGCGGGCATGGTCCCCCGAGCGCCCGATGAGGAAGAAGGAGGTGAAGGAGGTGAACTCCCACGCGACGAAGAGGACCACGATGTTGTCGGCGAGCACCAGCAGCAGCATCGACGCCGCGAACGCGGTCATCAGCAGGTAGAAGGAGCCGGGTCGGCTCTCCGTGCGGTCCCGACTGAGGTACCGGCTGGAGTAGGCGAGGATCGCGGCGCCGATGACGAGGACGATCATGGCGAACACCAGGGCCAGGCCGTTCAGCCGGAGGTCGAGGTCCACCCCGACCGCGGGGATCCACGGATGGTGCTCCGTCCGGACGTCGCCCGTCCACGCCGCGATCAGCACGCCGGCCGCGGCCAGCAGGGGTGCGGCCAGGACCCAGCCCGCGTCCCTGCCCAGCGCCCGGGAGGCCGGGACGGCCGCCACCACCGAGAGGAGGGTCAGCAGGAGGCTGGTCAGGAGCACAGGACACCACTCATCTCGGGTCGATCGGTCACGGACACGGCGCCCACGGCGGGTGGCCGCGCGCCGACGGTGCCCGAAGTGGGACTCGAACCCACACGCCTCTCGGCACCGCATTTTGAGTGCGGCGTGTCTACCGATTCCACCATTCGGGCAGTGCCGCCCGGAGGCGGGACTCGATCACCCTATCAGCGCCCCGACCCGGCGTCCCCGGCCTTCCGGCGGGGGGTCACCGCCGCCGCGCCCGCGCCGCACTCATCGCGCACGGTAGCCTGGTGGACCACCAGCGGCGCCGCACCGACGCCGTCCCGGCCCGCGCGAAGGAGCTGCCGTGTCCACGCTGACGCCTCCCGAGGAGACCGGCCTGCGGGCCGTCGTCGCCGAGGACGAGACCCTCATCCGCCTCGACCTGGTGGAGGTGCTCACCGGGGCGGGCTACCGGGTGGTCGCCGAGGCCGGCGACGGCCGCGCCGCCGTCGAGGCCGTGCGCGAGCACCGCCCGGACATCGTGGTGATGGACGTGAAGATGCCCGTGATGGACGGCATCGCGGCTGCGGGCGAGATCGCCGGGGAACGGCTCGCCCCCGTGGTCATGCTGACCGCCTTCAGCCAGCGCGAGCTGGTGGAGCGCGCCCGGACGGCCGGGGCCATGGCCTACGTGGTCAAGCCCTTCACCGAGGCCGACCTGGTCCCCGCCATCGAACTGGCCGTGGCCCGCTTCGACGAGCTGCGCAGCCTCGAGGCCGAGGTGCGGGACCTGGGCGACCGCCTGGAGACCCGCAAGATCGTGGACCGGGCCAAGGCGCTGCTCCAGGAGCGGATGCGCCTGACCGAGGCCGAGTCCTTCCGCTGGATCCAGAAGACCTCCATGGACCGGCGCCTGACCATGCGGGAGGTCGCGCAGGCCGTCATCGACCAGGTCGGCTGAGCGGCGCCCGCGCGCTCGTCAGAGCGGGGAGCGGGCCGGCCAGAAGCCGACGGGCTCGCGCGTCTGCGGCGACGCCGCGGACGAGCCGCCCGCGGCGTCGTCGCCCACGCGGTGCACACGCAGCGTGTTCGTGGAGCCCACGGCCCCGGGAGGGGACCCGGCGGCGATCACCACGAGGTCGCCGTGCTCGGCGATGCCCTCCGACGTGAGCGACTGCTCGACCTGGAGGGTCATCTTGTCCGTGGAGTCCTGGAACGGGACCATCTTCGGGTAGACGCCCCACGTCAGGCACAGGATGTTGTGCGTGTGCTCGTGGTGGGTGAACGCGTAGATCGGCTGACGCGGCCGCAGGCGGCTGAGCCGACGGGCCGAGTCGCCGGACTCGGTGAACGTGGCGAGGAACGGGATCTCGAGCTGGTTCGCGACCTCGACGGCGGCCCGGGTGATCGCGCCGCCGCGCGTGCGGGGACGCGAGCCGAGCGGGTGGATGAGTTCGAGGCCGTGGGTCTCGGTGGACTCGATGATCCGGGCCATCGTCTGGACCGTCTCGACTGGATACGCGCCCACTGAGGTCTCGCCCGAGAGCATGACGGCGTCCGCGCCGTCGAGCACGGCGTTGGCGCAGTCCGAGGCCTCGGCGCGCGTCGGGCGCGGGCTGTCGATCATCGACTCGAGCACCTGGGTGGCCACGATGACCGGCTTCGCCCACCGGCGGGCGAGGTCCACCGCACGCTTCTGCACCACGGGCACGTCCTCGAGCGGCAGCTCCACACCGAGGTCGCCGCGGGCCACCATGATGGCGTCGAACGCGTCCACGATGGCCTCGAGGTTCTCCACCGCCTGGGGCTTCTCGATCTTGGCGATGACCGGGACTCGGCGCTCCTCCTCGTCCATGATCTCGTGCACCCGGTCCACGTCCGCGGCGTCCCGCACGAAGGACAGCGCCACCATGTCCACGCCGGTGCGCAGCGCCCAGCGCAGGTCCCGCTCGTCCTTCTCGGACAGGGCGGGCACGTTCACCGCCACGCCGGGCAGGTTGATCCCCTTGTTGTCCGAGACCATGCCCGGCACCTCGACCTCGGCCAGCACGTCCGTGTCCGTGACCTCGACGGCGCGCAGGCGCACCTTGCCGTCGTCCACCAGGAGCACGTCACCGGGGGCGACGTCCCCGGGCAGCCCCTTGTGGGTGGTGCCGACCAGCTCGCGGGTCCCGGGCACGTCCCGGGTGGTGATGGTGATCCGATCGCCCCTCTCGAGCAGATGCGGGCCGTCGGTGAAGCGGCCGAGGCGGATCTTGGGGCCCTGGAGGTCCGCGAAGATCGCGACCGGGCGCCGCTCCTCCACGCTGAGCCGGCGCACCCGCTCGAAGGAGGCCGCGTGCACCTCGTGGTCCCCGTGGCTCATGTTGAGGCGGACCACGTCCGCCCCCGCCCGGATGATCGAGCGGGTGGTCTCGTCGGAGTCGGTGGCGGGCCCGAAGGTGGCGATGATCTTGGCGTGTCGCATGCGACCCACGATAGGGGGCGGGCCCGCCCTCGGTGGAGGGCGGGCCCGCGTGGCGTCGGAAGATGAGACGGAGGACTCAGCCGAGGACGAGGCCGCGGTCGTCCGGGTCCACGGGGTGCGGCAGTCGGGACCAGCGCTCGAGCGACTCGTCGACCTCCTGCGCGCACGCACGCCCCTCGGCGATGGCCCAGACCACCAGGGAGGCGCCGCGCCCGGCGTCGCCGCACGCGAACACGCCCGGCTCGTCGGTCTCGTACCCGTCCTTCCGGGCCACGAGCCCGCGTGTCACGTGCACGCCGAGCTGCTGCGTGAGCAGCCCCTCCTCGATGCCGGTGAAGCCCAGCGCCAGCAGCACCAGGTCCGCCTGGACCTCGCGCTCGGTGCCCGCCTTGGGCCCGCGCGTGCCGTCCTCGCGGTACTCGGTCTCCGCCACGCGCAGGGCGCGCACGCGGCCGTGCTCGTCGCCGAGGAACTCGACCGTGGAGGCAAGGTGCGCGCGGGCGCCGCCCTCGGCGTCGGCCGTGGTCTGCCGGTGGACCTTGGGGATCGTGGGCCACGGCTGGTGGACGGGGCGCTCGACCGGCAGCTGCTGGCCGATCGCCAGCGTCGTCACGGACGCCGCCCCCTGGCGGTGCGCGGTGCCGATGCAGTCCGCGCCAGTGTCGCCGCCGCCGAGGATCACCACGTGGCGCCCCTCGGCGGAGATCTGGTCCGGGACCTCGTCGCCGGCGACCGCGCGGTTGGACTGCACGAGGTAGTCCATGGCGAGGTGGATCCCGTCGAGGCCGCGGCCGGGGACGGGCAGCTCGCGGGCCACGGGGGCGCCGGTCGCCACGATCACGGCGTCGAAGCGGGCCTTGAGCTGGTCCCAGGGCAGGTCGACGCCGATCTCCACGCCGGTGCGGAACCGGGTGCCCTCGGCCTCCATCTGCGCCAGGCGCCGGTCCAGGACGTCCTTCTCCAGCTTGAAGTCCGGGATGCCCAGCCGCAGCAGGCCGCCGAGGCGCTCGTCGCGCTCGTAGACCACCACGGTGAAGCCGGCGCGGGTGAGCTGCTGCGCCGCGGCCAGTCCCGCCGGGCCCGAGCCGACGACGGCCACGGTGTGGCCGTTCAGGCGGGCCGGCACGACCGGCTCGAGCCAGTCGTTGTCGAAGATCTGCTCCGCGATCGCCACCTCGGTCTGCTTGATGGTGACCGCGGGCTGGTTGATGCCCAGGGTGCAGGAGTCCTCGCACGGGGCGGGGCAGATCCGCCCGGTGACCTCGGGGAAGTTGTTGGTCGAGTGCAGTCGCGCGGCGGCCTCGGCCCAGCGTCCCCGCCGGACCAGGTCGTTCCACTCCGGGATGAGGTTGCCCAGCGGGCACCCGGAGTGGCAGAACGGGATGCCGCAGTCCATGCACCGGCCGGCCTGGGTGCGCACGATCGCCTCGTCCTGGCGGACGTACACGTCCTTGAAGTCCATGATGCGCACCGGCACCGGACGCGTGGGGCGCTCGACGCGCTCCCGGTTCTTCAGGAATCCGCGCGGATCAGCCACGGGTCACCTCCAGCAGTCGGTCCCAGACGGCCTCCCCGTCCGGGTCGAGTCCCTCGGCCGTCGCGGCCTGACGGGTGCGCAGCACGAGGTCGTACTGCCGGGGCAGGACGGTCGTGAAGCGGTCCCACGCGGCGTCGGCGGCGTCCCCGCCGGCCCGCAGGTCGGCGAGCAGCGCGGCGGCGACGGCGGAGCCCGTCTCCGCGCGGTGCAGCTCCAGCAGCTCGGCGATCCGCAGCCGGTCCTGCGCGGACGGCGCCTCGAGGATCAGGGCGTCCTCGCGGACGGCGAGTGGGTTCAGGTCCTCCCGGTCCAGGTCCAGCACCCAGGCCCGCCCGCCGGACATGCCGGCGGCGAGGTTGCGGCCGGTCTCGCCGAGGATCAGCGCCTCACCGCCGGTCATGTACTCCAGGCCGTGGTCGCCGATGCCCTCGGCCACCGCGGTGGCGCCGGAGTTGCGCACGAGGAACCGCTCCCCCACGCGGCCGCGCAGGAACAGCTGGCCCGAGGTGGCGCCGTAGCCGATCACGTTGCCGGCCACGGTGTTCTCCTCGGCCACGAACGGGGCCTCGGCGTCGGGGCGGACGATCACGCGTCCCCCCGACAGGCCCTTGCCGACGTAGTCGTTGGCGTCGCCCGAGAGCCGCAGGGTGACGCCGGCGGGCAGGAAGGCGCCGAGGGACTGGCCGGCCTCGCCCGTCAGGCGCACGGTGATCGTGTCGTCGTCCAGCTCGTCGGCGAGCCGCGTGCTCGTGACGTGGTAGCCCAGCAGCGTGCCCACGGACCGGTCCGTGTTCACGACGGCCTCGTCCATCACGACGGGCGTGCCCGTCGTGAGCGTGTCCCCCAGCCGGGCGATGAACCGGTGGTCGATGTGGGAGGCGAGGTCGTGGTCCTGCTCGGTGGTGCGGCGCATGGGCGCGTCCTCGTGGCCCGGACGCCGGCCGACGGAGGGGTCCGCGAGGATGCCCGAGAGGTCCAGGCCCTCGGACTTCCAGTGGTGCAGGGCCGCGTCCACGTCGAGCAGCTCGCGGTGGCCGATCGCCTCGTCGAGCGTGCGGAAGCCCAGCTGCGAGAGCAGCTCGCGGACCTCCTGCGCGATGAACTCGAAGAAGTTGACGACGAACTCGGGCTTGCCCGTGAAGCGCGCGCGCAGCTCGGGGTTCTGGGTGGCCACGCCCACGGGGCACGTGTCCAGGTGGCACACGCGCATCATGATGCAGCCGGAGACCACGAGCGGGGCGGTCGCGAAGCCGAACTCCTCGGCCCCGAGCAGTGCGGCGATCACGACGTCCCGGCCGGTCTTGAGCTGCCCGTCCACCTGGACGGTGACGCGCTCGCGCAGGCCGTTGAGCATGAGCGTCTGCTGCGCCTCGGCCAGGCCGATCTCCCACGGGGTGCCCGCGTGCTTGAGGGAGTTCAGCGGGGAGGCGCCCGTTCCGCCGTCGTGGCCGGAGATGAGCACGACGTCGGCGCGCGCCTTGGCGACGCCCGCGGCCACCGTGCCCACGCCGGACTCGGAGACGAGCTTGACGTGGACCCGCGCGGTCGGGTTGGCCCGCTTGAGGTCGTGGATCAGCTGCGCCAGGTCCTCGATCGAGTAGATGTCGTGGTGCGGCGGCGGCGACACCAGGGAGACGCCCGGGGTCGAGTGCCGCGTGCGGGCGACCCACGGGTACACCTTGGTCCCCATCAGCTGGCCGCCCTCGCCGGGTTTGGCGCCCTGGGCCATCTTGATCTGCAGGTCGGTCGCGGTGGCCAGGTACAGGCTGGTGACGCCGAACCGGCCCGAGGCGATCTGCTTGATCTTCGAGCGGCGCTCCGGGTCCAGCAGGCGCTCGGGGTCCTCGCCGCCCTCGCCCGAGTTCGAGCGGGCGCCGAGGCGGTTCATGGCGATCGCGAGGGTCTCGTGCGCCTCCTGCGAGATGGAGCCGTAGGACATCGCGCCGGTGGAGAAGCGGCGCACGATCGACTCGACGGGCTCCACCTCGGAGACGGGCACCGGCGGCCGCTCGCCCGTACGCAGGCGCATGAGCCCGCGCAGGGTCATGAGCTCCTCCGCCTGGTCGTCCACGCGACGCGTGTAGTCCTTGAAGACGTCGTAGCGCCGCTCCCGCGTGGAGTGCTGGAGGCGGAACACGGTCTCGGGGTTGAACAGGTGCGGCGCGCCCTCGCGCCGCCACTGGTACTCGCCGCCCACCTCGAGCTCGCGGTACGGGTTGATGTCGTTGCCGTCCGGCGGATACGCGAACTCGTGGCGCGCCTGGATCTCGGCGGCGACGACGTCGATGCCCACGCCGTCGAGCGGGCTCGTGGTGCCCACGAAGTAGCGGTCCACGAAGCGCCGGGACAGGCCGAGCGCCTCGAACGTCTGGGCGCCGGTGTAGGAGGCGACCGTGGAGATGCCCATTTTGGACATGATCTTCTGGACGCCCTTGCCGAGCGCCTTGATCAGGTTCGCCACGGCCTGCTCGGCGGTGACGCCCGAGACCTCCCCCGTGCGCACGAGCTCCTCGGCGGACTCCATGGCCAGGTACGGGTTGACCGCGGAGGCCCCGTAGCCGAGCAGGACGGCCACATGGTGGACCTCGCGCACGTCGCCCGCCTCGACGATCAGCGAGCTCTTGGTGCGGTTGGCCGAGGCCAGCAGGTGGTGGTGCACGGCGGAGGTCAGCAGCAGGGACGGGATCGGCGCCCACTGGGCGGTGGCGCCGCGGTCGGACAGCACCACGTACTCCACGCCGCGGTTGACGGCGGCCGAGACCTGCTCGCAGATCGCCTTCAGCTGGGCGCGGAGCTCCTCGACGCCTCCGGCCACCCGGTACACGCCGTTCACCTTGAGGGTCAGGCGGGTGCCGTCGGCGTCGCGCAGGTGCTGGATGCGGGCCAGCTGGTCGTTGTCGATCACGGGGAACGGGACGTCGACCTGGCGGGTGCGCACCTGCTCGAGGGAGAGCACGTTGCCCTGCGGGCCGATCGCGGTGCGCATCGAGGTCACCTGCTCCTCGCGGATCGCGTCGAGCGGCGGGTTCGTCACCTGGGCGAAGGACTGCACGAAGTAGTCGAAGAGCAGCCGGGGCCGCTTGGCGAGGACGGCGATGGGCGTGTCCGTGCCCATCGCACCGAGCGGCTCGGCGCCCGTCTGGGCCATCGGCCCGACGAGGATGCGCAGCTCCTCCGAGGTGTACCCGAAGATGCGCTGACGCTGCAGGATCGACTCGGAGGTGTGGCGGACGTGCTCGCGCTCGGGGAGCGACTCCAGGTCCAGGAGGTTCTGGCGCACCCAGTCCTCCCACGGCTGGGCGGAGGCGACCTCGGCCTTGATCTCGTCGTCGCCGATGATCCGGCCCTGCTCGGTGTCCACGAGGAACATGCGCCCCGGGGCCACGCGCCCCTTGCGCACCACCGCCGAGGGCTCGATCGGCACGACGCCGACCTCGGAGGCCAGGACGACGAGGCCGTCGTCGGTGACCCACCAGCGGGCGGGGCGCAGGCCGTTGCGGTCCAGCACGGCGCCCACCTGGGTGCCGTCGGAGAAGGCGACGGCGGCCGGTCCGTCCCAGGGCTCCATGAGCATGGAGTGGTACTGGTAGAAGGCGCGGCGGGCCGGGTCCATGGTCGCGTGGTTCTCCCACGCCTCCGGGATAATCATCATGATCGCCTGGGTGAGCGGGCGCCCGGAGAGCATGAGCAGCTCCGCGACCTCGTCGAAGGAGGCCGAGTCCGAGCCGATGGGGCTGATCAGCGGGAACAGGTCCTCGGGGACCTCGCCGAGCATCGGGTGCTTGAGCTGGCCCTGACGGGCGCGCATCCAGTTGCGGTTGCCCTTGACCGTGTTGATCTCGCCGTTGTGCGCGATGGTGCGGAACGGCTGGGCCAGCGGCCACGAGGGGAACGTGTTGGTGGAGAACCGCGAGTGGACCACGCCCAGCCGGGTGGTGAACCGCTCGTCGGAGAGGTCCGGGTAGAACGGCTCCAGCTGGGCCGTCGTCAGCATGCCCTTGTAGACGATCGTCTGGGACGAGAGCGAGGGGAAATAGACGCCGGCGCGGGACTGGGCGCGGCGGCGCACCCGCCACGCCCGCACGTCCAGCGACTGCCCCGGCTCGGTGCCGTCCTGACCGTCCGCCAGGGACAGGAACAGCTGCTCGAACGCGGGCATGGCCGCCCGGGAGCCGACGCCCAGGGCCGAGGGGTCGGTGGGCACCTCGCGCCACGCCAGGACCTGCAGCCCCTCCTCCTCGGCCAGCCGCTCGACGGCCTCCTTCGCCTCGGCGCGCTCGCCGTCGACGGGCGGCAGGAAGGCGGTGCCGGCGACGTACTCGCCCACGGGGGGCAGCTCGGCGTCGACGACGGCACGGAACAGCTCGTCGGGGATCTGGGTCAGCAGGCCGGCGCCGTCGCCGGTGCCCTCGTCGGCGCCCACCGCCCCGCGGTGCTCGAGCGCGCGCAGGGCGGTCAGCGCGTGCTGGACGATGTCGTGGCCCGGGGTGCCCCGCAGGGTGGCGATGACGGCGAGGCCGCAGTTCTCGGTCTCCCGGGACGGGTCGTAGAGGCCCTGGGCGGCGGGGACGTCCGCATAGCGGACGAAGGGATCCACCGGTCCCCCCGCGCGGGGGGCCGAGGCGGGCGAGGATGCCACGGGCATGGTGCCGTCCTTTCCGGAGAGCAGGGGCTCGGACGGGGACGGCGCTGGCCCCGACGCTCGGGGCCGACGGCCCCGAGGTGGAAGAGACGCTACCGGGCGCGACGTCCCACTGTGCGGAACCGGACGTTCTGTGACACGCCGAATGTCCACCATGTGGGACACCGGGGCCCCGGGCGCCCCTCGCGGGCGCGCCGGGGAGCGGGTCAGCGCCGGACGGCGTCGTCCTCCGCCGCGCCCACGGCGTGGGACCCGGAGCGGCCCGCGGCGACGGCGACGCCGTCGTCGCCCTCGGGGGCGTGCCCGGCGCGCCACACGCTCTGGTGGGCGTGGGGGCCGGCGGCCGCGCCGCGATGGCGCAGCAGGATCCCGACGATGAACGCGAGGGCGATGACGAACACCAGCAGGGACGTCCACACGTTGAGCCGCTGGGTGACGCCGAAGAGCGTGACCATCTCGGCGTCGTCGATGCGCAGCATCTCGATCCACGTGCGGCCCGCGGTGTACCAGGCGACGTAGGACCACAGCATGAGGCCGTGGCGCAGGTGCAGCGCGCGGTCCACGAGGAGCAGCAGCGCGACCCCGGCCAGGTTCCACAGGCACTCGTAGAGGAACGTGGGGTGGAACAGCGTGTCCGGGGCGTAGCCGGCCGGGAAGTTCGGGCTGGCCGGGTCGACCTCGAGCCCCCAGGGCAGGGTCGTCGGGCCGCCGAAGAGCTCCTGGTTGAACCAGTTGCCCCACCGGCCGATGGCCTGGGCCAGCAGGATGCCCGGCGCGACGACGTCGCCGAAGGCCGTCAGCCGCAGCCCGTAGCGGCGGCACGCGATCCACGCGCCCACGGCGCCGAGGGCGATCGCGCCCCAGATGCCCAGTCCACCGTTCCACACGTACAGGATCTGGATCGGGTCGCCCGTGCCGTCGAAGCCGGGCCCGAAGTACCGGTCCGGTGAGGAGAACACGTGGTAGAGCCGACCGCCCACGAAGCCGAACGGGATGGCCCACAGGGCGATGTCGAGCACACGGTCCTCGGGGCCGCCGCGGGCGCGCCACCGACGCTCGGCGAGCCACAGCGCCAGGACGATGCCCAGGATGATGCACAGCGCGTACGCGTGGATCTTCACCGGGCCCAGCTGGAACCCGTCCCACCCGGGGGCGGGGAAGGCGGCGAGCGGGGCCAGGGCGGCGGTCACCCTCAGCCCTCTCGGACCGTGCCGGCGGCGAGCTCGCGGGTCAGCGTGCCCACGGCCTGCGGCCCGCCGTCCGTCAGCGCGCGCACCAGGGCCGTGCCGACGATCGCGCCGTCGGCGTAGGCGCCGATCTCGCGGACGTGCGCCGCCTGGGAGACGCCGAGGCCGACGCACACGTGCTCCGCCCCGGCATCCTGAGCCCGGCGGACCACGGTCTCGGCGACGGTGGACACCGCGTCGCGGGTGCCGGTGACGCCCATGACCGACACGGCGTACACGAAGCCGCGGGAGGAGTCGACGGTGAGGCGCACCCGCTCGTCCGTGGACGAGGGCGCGGTGAGGAACACGCGGTCCAGGCCGTGACGGTCCGAGGCCTCCATCCAGGCGCCGGCCTCCTCGGGCACGAGGTCAGGGGTGACGAGACCGGCGCCCCCGGCCTCCGCGAGGCGGCGCGCGAACTCGTCGACGCCCATGCGGTCCACGAGGTTCCAGTAGGTCATCACCAGCACCGCGGCGTCGGTGCGCTGGGTCACCCGTCGGATGATGTCGAAGACGTCGGCCACGCGGAAACCCGCCTGTAGCGCCGTCTGGGTCGCGGCCTGGATCACGGGGCCGTCCATCACGGGGTCCGTGTAGGGCAGGCCCAGCTCGATGACGTCGGCGCCGTTCTCCGCGGCGGCGACGACGGCCTCGACGCACTCGTCCACGGACGGGTAGCCGGCCGGCAGGAAGGCGACGAGGCCGGTGCGGCCGGCCGCCTTCGCGGCGTCCAGGGCCGCGGCGGTCTTGGAGTGCACGGTCATGCCGGTCACTGCTCCTCTCCGGGGGTCATCTCCTCGAGCGGGTCCTTCTCCTCCGCGGCCGTGCCGAGGCCGAACCAGGCCGCCGCCGTGGCGACGTCCTTGTCCCCGCGGCCGGAGAGGTTCACGATGATGATCCGCTCCTCCCCCTCCGGGGCGTCCGGCCCCACGAGGCCCTCGTCCGCCCAGCGGCGGGCCAGGCGCAGCGCACCGGCCAGGGCGTGGGCCGACTCGATGGCGGGCGTGATGCCCTCGGTGCGCGTGAGCCGGAGGAAGGCGTCCATGCACTCGGTGTCCGAGACCGGCTCGTAGACGGCGCGGCCCGTGTCGTGCAGGAAGGCGTGCTCCGGGCCGACGGCCGGGTAGTCCAGGCCGGCGGAGATCGAGTGGGAGTCGATCGTCTGCCCGTCCTCGTCCTGCATCAGGTACGTGCGGGCGCCGTGCAGCACGCCGGTGCGTCCGAGCGTGATGGACGCGGCGTGGCGACCGGTCTCGAGGCCCTCGCCCCCGGCCTCGAAGCCGTAGAGCTCCACCTCAGGGTCGTCGAGGAAGCCGTGGAACAGGCCCATCGCGTTGGACCCGCCGCCCACGCACGCCGCGACGGCGTCCGGCAGGCGGCCGGCCTGCGCCAGGATCTGCTCGCGGGCCTCCTCGCCGATCACGGAGTGGAAGTAGCGCACCATGGCGGGGAACGGGTGCGGGCCCGTGACCGTGCCCATCAGGTAATGCGTGGTGTCCACGGAGGCGACCCAGTCCCGCAGGGCCTCGTTGATCGCGTCCTTCAGGGTGCGGGCGCCGATCGCCACGGGCACCACCTCGGCGCCGAGCATCTGCATGCGCGCCACGTTCAGGGCCTGGCGGCGGGTGTCCTCCTCCCCCATGTACACGGTGCACTCCATGCCGAACAGCGCGGCCGCCGTCGCCGTGGCCACGCCGTGCTGGCCGGCGCCGGTCTCCGCGATCAGACGCGTCTTGCCCATGCGACGGGCGAGCAGCGCCTGGCCGATCACGTTGTTGATCTTGTGCGAGCCGGTGTGGTTGAGGTCCTCGCGCTTGAGGAAGATGCGCACCCCGGGGGTGTCCGCGGCGAACCGCGGCACCTCGCTCAGCAGGGAGGGCCGGTTCACGTAGTCCCGGAACAGGGTCCGCAGCTCGGCCTCGAAGGCGGGGTCCTGCCGCGCCTGCTCGTAGGTGCGGGTGAGCTCCTGCAGCGCGGCCACGAGGGACTCGGGCATCCACTGCCCGCCGTAGTCGCCGAAGTAGGGTCCGGCCTGACCCTGATAGGGCCCCTCGAACTCGATCGCGGGCTCGGTGCTCGGACGGTCGGCGCTCATGGCGACCACGCTCCTCGGGTCTGGTTCGGTCAGCGGACGGTGAGGGACGCGGCGCGGAACGCGCGCAGCGCCTCCTCGGGGGCGCCGTGGCGCACGAGGGCCTCGCCCACGAGCACGACGTCGGCGCCCGCGGCGGCGTAGGCCTTGATCTGCTCCTCGGACTCGACGCCCGACTCGGCGACCCGGACGACGTCCTCGGGCAGCCCGTCGGCCAGCGCTGCGTAGCGGGCCGGGTCGACGTCCAGGGTCTTGAGGTTGCGCACGTTGACGCCGAGGATGCGGGCGCCGGCGGCGACGCCGCGCTCGATCTCCTCGGGCGTGTGGGCCTCCACGAGGGCGTGCATGCCCAGGGACTCGGTGAGCTGCAGGAAGCCGGCCAGCTCGGCGTCGTCGAGGGCGGCCACGATCAGCAGGACCAGGTCGGCCCCGTGGGCGCGGGCCTCGTGGATCTGGTACTCGGTGACGGTGAAGTCCTTGCGCAGGACCGGCAGATCGACGGCGGCGCGCACGGCGTCCAGGTCGGCCAGGCTGCCGCCGAAGCGGCGGGCCTCGGTGAGCACGGAGACGGCGCTGGCGCCGCCGCGCTCGTACGCGCGGGCCAGGGTGGCCGGCTCGGGGATCTCGGCGAGCGCGCCCTTGGAGGGGCTCGCCCGCTTCACCTCGGAGATCACCCGGATCCCCGCGGGGTCGGTGCGTCCGCCGTGCAGGGCCGCGTGGGCGTCACGCGGCGCGGGGGCGGCGGCCACCAGCTCGGCCAGGCGCGCCTCGGGCAGGGCACGGCGACGTGGCTCGAGGTCCTCACGGACGCCGTCGATGATCTCCTGGAGGACGGACACGCGGATCAGTGACCGTGCTGGCCGCGACCCGCGCCGGCCTTGCCGGCGACGATGCCCACGACGACGCCCACGGCCATCAGGGCGAGCCCGATCCACACGACGACGCTCCAGTCGGCGAGCAGGCCGACGCAGCCGGCCACGAAGCCGACGAGCACGAGCGCCACCATGGCCCACGCGCCGGGCGAGTTGCCGTGGCCCGGCAGCTCGAGGTGGGTCGGGTCGTTGAGCACCAGGCCGTCCTCGGTGACGACGACGTCCTCGACGGCGCCGCGGCGGGCGGCGCGACGGGTGGTGGGCTCGGTGTGCGCGGTGTTCGCGGTGTGGCTCATGGCTGTCCCTCACTGGTGCGTGGTGTACATGACGACTGTCCCTCATTGTGCCATGCGGGCACGGGACCGGGCCCGCGTGACCCGGGACGACCCGGGCGGTGCGGGGCGGTCCGAGAGACGGGCGCTCACGTGGGGTCGTTGCCGCGGGACAGCTCGTCCCACGCGTCCATCTGGTCCACGCGCCGGCGCTGGGCCGCCTCGCGGGCGGACTGCGCGGGCTGCTCCCCGGCGGCGGCCGGGCCGGGCTCGGAGGCCGCAGGCGCCTTCTCGTAGCGCCGGGACGAACGCCAGCCACGGCCCGCCAGTGCCGCCACGACGCCGCACAGCGCCGCGAGCACGCCGCCGGCCGCCGCGACCCACGGCCACGCCGTCACGGCGTAGTCCTGCGCGAGCGCAGTGGTCCCGGTCGCGTCGGCGACCGCGGCGGCCGCCGTCGTCGCCGGATCCAGGGCGGCGGTGACCGAGGTCGAGGCGATCACGACCCCAGCCAGCGCCATGAGCACGCCGACGATCACGGCGCCGAGGCGCCGGGCGGTGGTCAGGGCGAGGGCACCGGCCATCACGACCAGGGCCATGGCGGTGGCGACGGGCGCGGCGGCGCCGCCCGACGTCGTCGCCTCGGAGGCGATCCCGCCGGACAGGCCCGTGGCGGTCACCCAGGTGCGGCCCGCCGTGAGCAGCACGAGCCCGCCGGCGGCCAGCGCGGCGAGGACCACGGTGCGGCGGCGCATCACGCCTGCCCCAGCTCGCCCGCGGTCAGCACGGACCGCAGCGGCGCCGTCGCCTTGGTGACGGTCTCGGCGGTCTCGGCGTCGGGATCGGAGTCGGCGACGATGCCGGCGCCGGCCTGCACGTGCGCCTGGCCGCGGTGCAGCGTGGCCGAGCGGATGTTGATCGCCATGTCCATGTTGCCCGCCAGGTCGAAGTAGCCGACGACGCCGCCGTAGGGCCCGCGCTCGGTCGGCTCCCACTCGTCCAGCAGCTGCAGAGCGCGGGGCTTCGGGGCGCCGGACAGCGTGCCGGCGGGGAAGGCGGCGCGGAGGACGTCGAGCGCGTCGACATCGTCGCGCATGCGGCCCTCCACGTGGGAGACCAGGTGGAGGATGTGGCTGAACGCCTCGAGCTCCATGAACTGGGTGACCTCGACGGTGCCGGGGCGGCACACGCGCGAGAGGTCGTTGCGGGAGAGGTCCACGAGCATGAGGTGTTCGGCCCGCTCCTTCTCGTCCTCCAGCAGGTCCTTGCCGAGGAGGCGGTCGTCCTCCGCGGTGGCCCCGCGCCGCCGTGAGCCGGCGATCGGATGGGTGACCACGCGGCGGTCCCGCACGGTGACGAGCGCCTCGGGCGAGGAGCCCACGATCTCGTACGGCTCCCCGTCCGGGGTCTCGAAGGAGAAGAGGTACATGTAGGGGCTCGGGTTCACCATGCGCAGGACGCGGTACACGTCCAGACCGGTGGCGTCCGTGGTGACCGAGAGGCGGCGGGAGACGACGGCCTGGAACACCTCGCCGTCGCGGATCGCCCGCTGGGCCTTCCCGACGGCCTCCCGGAAGCCTTCGGCGCCCCACCGGTCCTCGGCCTGGGCGGCGACCTCGTCCGCGTCCGCCTCGAGCCAGCGGCGCGGGACGTCGCTGACCGGGTCCGCGGCCGGGGCGGTCAGGCGCTCGACCATGGCGTCCAGACGGGCGAGCGCGTCGTCGTAGGCGCGGTCCGCGCCGGTGGCCAGGCCGTTGCCGTTCACCGCGTTGGCGATCAGCGTCACGGTGCCGTCCAGGGCGTCGTGCACGGCCAGGTCGGTGACGAGGTTCATCGCGAGGTCGGGCAGGCCGAGGTGGTCCTCGGGCGGGTGCGGCAGGCGCTCCCACGCGCGGACCGTGTTCCACCCCAGGAAGCCGGCCATGCCGGAGACGAGATGCGGCAGGACGCCTCCGACCTCGGCGCGCACGTCCGTGCTCAGCAGGCGCAGGCACGCCGCGAGCACGTCCAGGGCGCGGCCCTGCGTGGGCAGCCCCTCGGGCGGGGTGCCCTGCCAGTGCGCCTCGCCGTCCCGCGAGGTCAGGGTGACGGCGGAGCCGGCCCCGATGAAGCTGTACCGGGACCACGCCGCGCCCGGGGTGGCGGACTCCATCAGGAAGGTGCCGGGGCGGGAGCCGGCCAGGCGCCGATGGATCGCCAGCGGCGTGAGGCCGTCCGCCAGCACCGTGCGGACCACGGGGATCACGCGGGCGGTGTCCGCCAGACGCAGGAACTCCGCACGGGAGGGAGTGGTGGCGGCGGTCATCGGGCGGCCTCCTCAGGGTCGACGGCGGCCGGCGGCATGACGAGCTCGCGGCCGGTGAAGCAGGTGCGGGTGCCCGTGTGGCAGGCGGGGCCGGTCTGGTCCACGGTGAGCAGCAGGGTGTCGCCGTCGCAGTCCGCGTGGACCGCGCGCACCCGCTGCAGGTGGCCCGAGGTCTCCCCCTTGCGCCACAGCTCGCCGCGCGAGCGGGACCAGTAGGTGGCCCAGCCGGTCTCGAGCGTCGCGCGCAGGGACTCCGCGTTCATCCACGCCATCATGAGCACCTCGCCGGTGCCCTCCTGCTGGGCGATGGCGGGCACCAGGCCCCGGTCGTCGAAGGTCACGGTGGCCACGAGGTCGTCGGGCGGGGAGATGCTCATGGAGGTCCAGTCTAGGGAGCCGGAGCGGGGCGTGGCCGCCGGGGTCAGCGGACGGTGTGCCCCGCCTGCCGCAGGGCGTCCTTGACGCGGGCGAGCATGTCGTCCGGGCCGAAGTGGAACAGGGAGGCGGCGAGCACCGCGTCCGCACCGGCCGCGACGGCGGGCGGGAAGTGCTCGGGCTCGCCGGCGCCGCCGGAGGCGATCAGCGGCACCCGCGTCACGGCGCGCACGTCCCGGATCATCTCCAGGTCGAAGCCCTCGCGGGTGCCGTCCGCGTCGATCGAGTTGAGCAGGATCTCCCCCACCCCGCGCTCGGAGGCCTCCCGGCACCAGGCGACGGTGTCGATGCCGGTGCCCCGGCGGCCGCCGTGGGTGGTGACCTCATAGCCGGAAGCGCATCCCGGGTCCTCCGTGCGCCGGGCGTCGAGGGAGAGCACGAGGACCTGGGACCCGAAGCGCCGGGTGATCTCCGTGATCACCTCGGGCCGGGCCACGGCCGCGGTGTTGACGGAGACCTTGTCCGCCCCCGTGCGCAGCAGCCGGTCCACGTCCTCGACGGTGCGCACGCCGCCGCCCACGGTCAGCGGGATGAAGACCTCCTCTGCCGTGCGGGTCACGACGTCGTAGGTCGTGGCGCGGTCCGAGGTGGAGGCGGTGACGTCGAGGAACGTGATCTCGTCGGCGCCCGCGGCGTTGTAGCGGCGAGCGAGCTCGACCGGGTCGCCCGCGTCCCTCAGGTTCTCGAAGTTCACGCCCTTGACCACGCGCCCGGCGTCCACGTCCAGGCAGGGGATGACACGCACGGCGAGGCTCACGTCGGCTCCTTCGTCTCGGGGGGCTCGGGCGGGACGGCGCGGGCCGTCAGAGGCGGATCGCGTGGATCGCGGAGATCAGGATGCCGCGGGCGCCCAGGGCGTACAGCTCGTCCATGACGCGGTTGGCGTCCAGCTTGCGGACCATGGAGCGCACGGCGACCATCGTCTCGTCCCGCAGCGGGGAGACCGTCGGTGACTCCAGCCCCGGGGTGACCGCGGTGGCCGCCTCCAGCAGGTCACGGCGGATGTCGTAGTCGATCATGACCCAGCGGCGGGCCACGAGCACGCCCTTGAGGCGGCGCAGCAACACGTCGAGGCCCTCGGGGCGCTCCCCCGCGCGGCCGATCAGCACGGCCTCCGAGTCGAGGATGGGCTCGCCGAAGACCTCCATGCCGGCGGCGCGCAGAGTGCTGCCGGTCTCCACGACGTCGGCGATCGCGTCCGCCACGCCGAGCTTGACGGAGGACTCCACGGCGCCGTCGAGGTGGACCACCTCCGCGTCGAGGCCGGTGCGCTCCAGGTAGGCGTGCAGCAGCCCGTCGTAGCTGGTGGCGATGCGCCTGCCGGCCAGCTCGGACTCGGAGGAGAACGTGCCCACGGGCGCGGCCAGTCGGAACACGGACCGGCCGAAGCCGAGCGCCATGATCTCCTCCGCTGTGCCCTCGACCTGGGCGTCGCGGAACAGGTCCCGCCCGGTGAGGCCGACGTCGAGGGTGCCCTTGCCCACGTACACCGCGATGTCTCGGGGACGCAGGTAGAAGAACTCCACCTGGTTCTCGGGGTCCACGAGCACCAGCTCGCGGGAGTCGCGGCGCTGGCGGTAGCCGGCTTCCTGCAGGATCTCACGGGCGGCCTCGGCGAGGGCGCCCTTGTTCGGAACGGCGATGCGCAGCACGCGTCGGTCTCCTCGGGGTGCGGTGGGCGGGGAACGGGGCCGGCGGCCTCAGAGGTGGCGGTAGACGTCCTCGAGGCTGATGCCGCGGGCGATCATCATGGTCTGCACGTGGTACAGCAGCTGAGAGATCTCCTCGGCGGCGGCCTCATCCGACTCGTACTCGGCGGCCATCCAGACCTCGGCCGCCTCCTCGACGACCTTCTTGCCGATCGCATGGACGCCGGCGTCGATCTGGGCCACGGTGCCGGAGCCCTCGGGGCGCTCTTGCACCTTGCGCGTCAGTTCCGCGTACAGCTCGTCGAAGGTCTTCACGGGACCACCCTAGCGACCCTGCCCCTCCAGCCCAGACCGGAGTCGGTCATTGTGACGTACGGGACGGCGGGGTCTTCGCCACGCGCTGCACCTACGGGCCCACGTGGGACGTGCCGGCCGCTCAGCGTCCTCCCCCTCCCATGTCTGCACGTTCCTTCACTCCCATCGGGGCACGCGCGCGAGGCGGCCGTGGACGTGGGGATGACGGGCTGAACGTGCCCGTCCGGTCCGCACGCATGTCCCGGGCGACCTCCGACAGGTGGGCACGACACGCTCGTTTCTGACCCCAGCGACGACACCGCTCCTTGCACACCTGAGACACCACCAGGTCGATCACTGCCCCGAACCCCGCCCGGGCCCACCGCACCAGATCTCTTCCGCGACGCACACATCCATCTCGTCGACTGTCCACGCGTCCGGGCCTCGGGTCCAGGCCCTGGAGGTCACCGGCGGGCGGCGCGGCCGCGCCCACGTCGCCGACGGGGAACAGGAATGATGCGGCGAGAGGATCTGGGGGTAGCCGTCGTGGCCCTCCTCCCCTTCCCGGACGAGGAGCAGAGCCCCGCGCTCGGACCCGCGAACTGGAGCATGACCCACCACGATGAAGGCGACCCATCCCGTCCCGCACACCGAGTGAGCGCCCGGTTGCAGCGAGCGCAGAAGATCCTCTCCCGCTGGCGGGTGGCCACGGGCAATGCGGTGGAAGGCATGGAATGGGAGCGGGATCCCGGTGATGCGCAGCTCGTGGAGATGGCTCGGCTGCCCAGCAGTGCCGAGCTGCCCAGCGCTGGAGCCTGGCTTCCGGGGCTGGAGATCCTCATGGGCCTTCGTCGCAGACCTGGTGCCGGGCCCCCTCAACCACCGGCTCGCCACGTGCTCGTTCTATCGGGAGAAGGCTTCGGCGCCCGTCCCCTCGGCGCGTCGCCATGCTCGCCCTGACGTGAGCCGACGTTCGTGGGTGCGGGGCGTCGGCCGACTCCCACGGGGGTGGCCTCACACGCACCCGACGGTCTGTCCCACCACGTCTCAGACCCTCCGACACTTCTGTCCAACAGCTCGGTTTGGGACCGTTTCTGACGTGATGCTCTCGTGGGCGGACGGGGCGTGTAAAGGGGTATACCCGCATAGACATATCGCCACCTTCCAGAATCGGTCATAGTTGGCCCATGAACTACACAGTCAACGGTGCATGGGAAGGCTGGAAGGGTGAGACGCTCGTCGAGATGACGGATGGCTCAATCTGGAAGCAGGCGGAGTACCACTACGAGTACCACTATGCCTACCGCCCTCAAGCTCGAGTAGTAGACGACAAGATGACAGTGGAAGGCATGAGCCGGGCAGTACGGGTCCGCCGCCTGCGTTAGAGGCCCACGGGCACAGCATCGGCTAAGGGCCCGCAATATTGGTGGCCTCTGTCGTGCCGGATACGCGTCGAAAGTCACGACGGAGGGGAGCCCGGCTCGGGGAACGGCCAGTCCTCAGGGAAGGCGTACGGGGTCACGACGACCTGGACGTCGTCCTCGTAGTGGATGTGGCCAGGGTGCGTTGAGCGCAGCTCCACCCATGGGCACGAGTACCGGTCGAGCAGCCCTAAGTAGAACTGGGTTCGCTCGATCAGGTGCAGCCCGCCGTCCGTCTTGAACCACGCTGCCGCACCCGGGCGCACGTCGGCGTCGTAGCAATCTGGGCCCCTGGACATCACAGCAAACGTGACCAGCCTTCTGAAAGCCCGCTAATATGCGGACATGGCGCAGTTCACTCCGAAGGTGCTACGGCTGTTGATCGACTACCTGACGGGCGTCGAAATGCGTCAGATTGAGGCGCTGTTCGAGGACAACGGGATTGCCTTGGGCCCCGTCCAGGACGATCGCGGCGACACAAGCGTTCGCCGAAGCCTAGTGCGCCGATACCTCGCAGGTGTCAACCTCGATTCCATCGAGGGTAGGGCGAAGCTAACCGACGTATTGAGCGACGTCATGCAGGAGATCGGCCTTCGCGCGAAGAGCGGCGACGACTACTACGACTTGCAACCCGTCATGGAAAAGTGGACAACCACCCTGAAGAGAGCCGGGTTCGACGTCGGCAAGTGGACGTATGCAGTCACCGACCGCGCGGCGGGTCTCAATGCCCCATCGGTGAGTGCCGCCGCGTTAGCGGCGTTGGACGATCCGTCGGCGATCCTCGACCACTTAAATCGCTTGGCGGAATCGGTAGACACTGATCCGCGGCTCGCGGTCAGCACAGCGAAAGCACTCATTGAGTCGACCGCCAAGTGCGTGTTGTCCAAGCGGGCCATCGAGTATTCAAGGACAGCTAAGATACCTGCCCTAGTGAACGACGCACAGACGGCCCTCTCGCTGACCCCCAAGGGGGTTAGCGAGGAGGACAAGTCGTTGCGCCAGGTTTTGCAGTCCTTGGTGTCGCTGACGCAGGGCGTCACCGAAATCCGCAACAAGGTCGGCGTCGATCATGGTGCCGAGAGTGTGCCGACATGGGTGCGGCCGCGTCACGCGCGCCTTGTGGTCGGGGCAGCCCAGGTGTGGTGCACATTGATGCTGGAGACGCTCGCGGATCCCGGGGCCCCGTGGAGGAAGGCCTAGGGCGTGTCTGACAATAGTTTCGACCACGCGATGACCGCGTTCAGGAGCACGGCGGCCCGGTAGACGATCGCGTACTTGTCATACCTGGTCGCCAGGCCCCGCCATTGCTTCAGGTGCGCGTACTGGCGCTCGATGACGTTGCGGCCCTTGTAGACCTGCGTGTCCAGGCCCACGGGGCGGCCGCCGCGGGAACCGCGGCGTGTGCGGTGGCCCTGCTGGTCCGCCGGCTCCGGGATGACAGCCTTGATCCCACGGGCGCGCAGATGGGCGCGGATCGGGCGGGAGGAGTACGCCTTGTCGCCCAGCACCGCGTCCGGGCGGGTGCATGGTCGGCCTGCCGGGCGGTCCACGCGCAACTGTCCTAGCAGGGGCAGCAGCATGGGTGAGTCTCCGGCTTGGCCGGGGGCGGTCAGGCTGGCCAACGGCGGCCCTACCCCGTCGACGAGCTGATGGATCTTCGTGCTCAACCCGCCCCGGGATCGGCCGACCCCGTGATCGTCGGGCTCAACCCGCGGATTCTTGTAGTCCGATCCAGCCCCGAAGTGTGGCGGGTGGTGTTCGTGGCGTGCTGATGGGCGCGGGCGATCGTGGAGTCCGCTTCAGATGGACCAGTCCACGAGCCCTTGGGCGTCCGCTGCGGCGGTCAGCTTCTCCAACACCTTGTCCCAGGTGCCCTCGGCGGCCATGCGCCGGCGCCAGGTCCACACGTCTCTGCCAGAGCCCGTAGACCTCGGGCAGATCCCGCCACGGGATTCCGCATCGGTATC